>CAYSXF010000028.1:0-13179 GCA_964434815.1 uncultured Lentisphaeraceae bacterium | reverse complement strand
TTTCTGCCTGTCTCGTGGGCTCGGAGATGTGTATAAGAGACAGGAGCTGCACGCCACGGAAGACGCCGCGCGCCGCGAAGAGGTTGAGGCGCGCAACCACGCTGAGAACCTGTGCTACCAGGTCGAAAAGACGCTCTCCGAGAACGCCGACAAGATCCCCGCCGAGAAGAAGGCGCCTGTCGAGAAGGCCGTGGCCGATCTCAAGGGCGTGCTGAAGACCGGCTCGCTCAGCGAGATTAAGGCTAAGCAGGACGCGCTCAACAAGGCCATGGACGCTGTCACGCAAGGCATGTACGGCCAGCAGGCTGGCGGCGCCCAGGCGCAACAGCCGGGCGCGGATTTCGGCGGCGCAGGTTCGCAGACCGAGGACTCTTCAGCCTCGTCTGGCCCCAAGGCTAACGACGACGGTGTGATCGACGCGGATTACACCATGATGGATGACAACAAGAAGAAAAAGTAACAGACCCGATTTTTGAACCGGGCCGGACGGGTGTCCTGCCGGTGGAAGAAACGAACGTTTTAAGTCAACGCACTTAAAAAAGGAGAACAACAGTATGGCGAAAATTCGTCCGCTCGGCGACCGCGTGTTGGTCGAGCCCATTGATGTGAAAGAGCAGAACAAGGGTGGCATCATTATTCCTGACGCCGCTAAGGATAAGCCGATGGAAGGCAAAGTCATCGCGATCGGCAAGAAGCGCGACGAGGACGGAAAGGAAATCCCGTTCGACGTCAAGATCAACGACAAGGTCCTGTTGCCCAAGTACGGCGGCACCGAAGTCAAGTTCAACGACAAGACCTATCAGCTCGTCCGCGAAGAGGACCTGATGGGCGTGATCGAATAACCTGAAATCCACTAACGTTTACGGAGAGAAGTTATCATGGCTGCAAAGCAACTGATGTATGACACCGAGGCCCGCCAGAAGATTCTGGCCGGCATTTCCAAACTGAGCCGCGCTGTCTCCACGACCCTCGGGCCGTGCGGGCGCAACGTGATCCTCGACAAGAAATTCGGCTCCCCGGCCATCACCAAGGACGGCGTGTCCGTGGCCAAGGAGATCGAGCTGCCTTGCCCGTTCGAGAACATGGGCGCCCAGATGGTGCGCGAAGTCGCCAGCAAGACCAGCGACGTGGCCGGTGACGGCACCACGACCGCGACGCTGCTGGCCGAGGCCATCTACCGCGAAGGCCTGAAGAACGTGACCGCCGGAGCGAATCCGATGGCCATCAAGCGCGGCATCGACAAGGCCACCAAGGTCGTGATCGAAGCCATCGCGAAGCAGGCCAAGAAAGTCAAGGATCCCTCCGAGATCGCCCAGGTCGCCTCCATCTCCGCCAACGGCGAAGAGGAGATCGGTACGATCATCTCGGAAGCGATGGACAAGGTCGGCAAAGATGGCACGATCACGGTTGAAGAGGCCAAGACCCTCGAAACCACGCTGGATGTCGTCGAAGGCATGCAGTTCGACAAGGGCTACCTGTCGCCGTATTTCGTCACCTCCCCGGAGGAGATGGAGTGCGTTCTCGAGAGCCCCTACATCCTGATCTTCGAGAAGAAGATCTCGAACCTGAACGACATGCTGCCCCTGTTGCAGACAGTCGCCAAGTCCGGCAAGCCGCTGCTGATCATCGCCGAGGATGTCGAGGGCGAAGCCCTGGCCACCTTGGTTGTGAACAAGCTGCGCGGCACCTTGCAAGTCGCGGCCGTCAAGGCACCTGGCTTCGGTGACCGCCGCAAGGCGATGCTCGAGGACATCGCGGAACTCACCGGCGGCAAGATGCTGAGCGAAGACCTCGGCATCAAGCTCGAGAACGTCGACATCGCCGAGCTCGGCCGCGCGAAGAAGGTCACGATCAGCAAGGACAACACCACGATCGTCGAAGGCGGAGGCAAGACCAGCGCCATCCAGGCGCGCGTGGCGCTGATCAAGAAGCAGATCGAAGAGACCTCGTCCGACTACGACCGCGAGAAGCTCCAGGAGCGCCTCGCCAAGCTGGCCGGCGGCGTGGCCGTCATCAAGGTTGGCGCTGCGACCGAAGCCGCGATGAAGGAGAAGAAGGACCGCGTGGAAGACGCCCTGCACGCGACGCGTGCGGCTGTGGAAGAGGGCATCGTCGCCGGTGGCGGCGTGGCGCTCCTCCGCTGCCAGAAGGCGCTCGACGGCATGGAAGTCACGGGCGACGAGAAGGTCGGCGTGGCGATCATCGGCAAGTGCTTGGAAGCCCCGCTGCGCCAGCTCGTAGCGAACGCCGGCCTCGAAGCCGCGCTGATCGTCGAGAACGTCAAGAACGGCAAGGGCGCGTACGGCTACAACGTCGCGACCGGCGAGTACACCGACCTGGTCAAGGCCGGCGTGCTTGATCCGGCCAAGGTGACCCGCACCGCGCTGCAGAACGCGGCGTCGATCGCCGGACTGCTCCTCATCACCGAGTGCATGGTCACGGAGATTCCTGAGAAGAAGGAGTCCCCGATGCCCGGCGGCGGTATGGGCGGCATGGGCGGCATGGACATGTAAGGCTGACCGCAAGGTCGCTTGACACGTCGGGGACGGGCGCTTCGGTGCCCGTCCCCCCTTTTTTATGAAAAGCCGTTCTGCTCGTGTGCGGAGGCGGAGCCGGTTCTTGCAGGACTTCGATACGCCGCCTGTGCCACGTGTTTTCAGCTGCGTGTTTTCAGGTGTACACGGTGCCGCTGTCCGTGTAAATTAGTGCCTGATGTTCTAACCCGTTAAGGAGAGTCTCATGAAAAGTGCAGTATTGGCGGCATGTGCCGCTCTGATGATTCCGGCGATCTCAAGTTTTGCGCAGGCTCCGGCACCGAAAGCCCCTGCGGCACCGAAAACTCCGGCAGCAGCGAAAGCGCCTGCGGCACCGAAACCGCTTCCCGTCGTGACCCCTGATGACGCGGCCAAGTTGGAGGCTCTTGTCGGAGGCGCGCTGAGCGCGAAACCGGCCAAGGCCCGCAAGGTGCTGGTTTTCAGCAAGACCGAAGGCTTTGTGCACGGCGACGGCATTGTATACGGCATCAAAGCTCTGGAGCTCGCGGCGAAGACGGGGGCCTTCCAGGCGGACTTCACGACCGATTACGCGGCGATCAACGACAAGGCGAACCTCTCCAAGTATGACGCCGTGGTTCTGAACAACACCACGCGCCTGAACACCAAGGCGAACGCCGCCTTCGCTCCCAATCTGATCGACTTCGTCAAGAGCGGCCACGGCCTCTGCGTGATCCACTCCGGCGCGGACAATTTCTACGATGCGCCTGAAGCCGCTGAGATGGTCGGCGGCCAGTTCGACGGTCACCCGTGGGGCGCGGGCGGAACGTGGGCGTTCAAATTGGACGACCCCGCGAGCCCGCTGAACAAGTCGTTCGAAGGCAAGAACTTCAAGGCCGGGGATGAGATCTACCAGCAGAAGTCGCCCTTCTATGACCGCTCCAAGCTGCACGTCTTGGTTTCGCTCGACTTCTCGGATGCGACCACGGCCAAGTCGAACGTCGAGAAGCAGAAGCGCGCCGACAAGGATTACGCGGTGAGCTGGATCCGCTCCTTCGGCGAAGGGCGCGTGTTCTACACCTCGTTCGCACATGACAAGCGCGCGATCATGGACAATGCCCGCCTGACCCACATTCTGGCCGGACTGCAGTACACGCTGGGCGATCTGAAGGCCGACGACAAGCCGGTCGCGAAGTAATCGCGTAGAAAATTAGGCAAAGGCTGTTAGGCTGTAGGCGTGAACGATCTCTGGCTCGCTGTCAAGTAGCTGCGATCTTTCCGCCGTCTTCCTAGCGGCCTTCATTTTTTTGTATTTACTGCGCGGACACAACGTCGCTGTCTTTCCGGATGTCGGTGGGCAGCTTCATGAGGTGTACGCCCGGATTCCGGTCGCTGTAGTACTTGAGTTCCCAGTCGGTGTTGAAGAAGATCACAGACCGTCCGTTGGCGTCTTTGCCTTGGCGGCAGCCCATCGGCAGTTTGTCTTCGCGCAGCGACTCGTGGTCGACGTCGGAAGGCGCGACCCAGCGGACCAGCTTCCACGGCATGGGCTCCAGCCGCGAGGTCGCTCCGTACTCGTTCTCCAGCCGGTACTGCAGCACCTCGAACTGCAAGGTGCCGACCGCGCCCAGCAGCGGCACGTTCTGGACCGAGTCTTTCAGCGTGAAGGCCTGCACCGCGCCCTCCTGCAGCAGGTGCTCCAGCCCGGCGCGGAAGCGCTTGTACGTGGAGGTGCTCGGGTTGTGCAGCAGCGCGAAGCACTCCGGCGCGAACTGCGGCAGCGGCTCGTAGGTCAGCTCCGGATCCTCGGTCAGGGTGTCGCCGATGCCGAACCCGCTGTGCCCGACCAGGCCGATCACGTCGCCGGGGAACGCCTCGTCGACCGTCTCGCGCTCGCGCCCGAACACGCGGTGCGAGCTGGCGAGCCGGATCGTCTTGCCTGTGCGCGAATGGAACGCCTTCATGTCGCGCGTGAACGTGCCCGAGCAGACGCGCAGGAAGGCGATCTGGTCGCGGTGGTTGGGGTCCATGTTGGACTGAATCTTGAAAATGAAGCCGGAGAAGAGGGGGTTCTGGGGCGCGATCAGCCCCTTGCTGGAGGCGCGCGGATGCGGCGGCGGGGCGTATTCGAGGAACGCGTCCAGAAGCAGGTGCACGCCGAAGTTGTTGATCGCGCTGCCGAAGAAGACGGGCGTCATGTCGCCGGAGCGCACCAGCTTCAGGTCGAGCGGCTCGCTGGCGGCGTCGAGCATCGCGAGGTTTTCGATCAGGGTGGCGTAGGTCTGCTCCGAGAGGCGGTCGCGCACCTGCGGGTCGGTCACGTCGTGCACGGACACCGGCGTGCGGTAGGCGCCGCCCGCAGTTCGCTCGAAGAAGTGCGCCTGGCGCTTCAGGCGGTCGTACACGCCGCGGAACTCCAGCCCGTCGCCCAGCGGCCAGTTCATGGCGCAGACGTGCAGCTGCAGGGTCTGCTCCAGCTCGTCGATGATCGCCAGCGGGTCGCGCGCGGGCCGGTCGAACTTGTTGATGAAGGTGAAGATCGGGATGCCGCGCAGGCGGCACATCTCGAACAGCTTGAGCGTCTGGCTCTCGATGCCCTTGGCCGCGTCGATCACCATCACCACCGCGTCCACAGCCATCAGCACGCGGTAGGTGTCCTCCGAGAAGTCGCGGTGGCCCGGCGTGTCGAGCAGGTTGATGCAGAAGCCGCGGTAGTCGAACTGCAGCACGGTCGATGTGACCGAGATCCCGCGCTGGCGCTCCAGCTCCATCCAGTCGGAGGTCGTGGCGCTCTGGGTCTTGCGCGCGGTGACCGACCCCGCCAGTTGTACGGCCCCGCCGTACAGGAGGAACTTCTCGGTCAGCGTCGTTTTGCCCGCGTCCGGGTGCGAAATGATCGCGAACGTCCGGCGCCTTGAAATCTCTTGCTCGGTATCCATGCTCTCACAATCCGTACGGGTGGGCGACGCCGCCCCCGGCCTCCGGGGGATGAGTCGCTGAAAAGGGGCGTCAGAATACCGAAAGCGGCACGGAACATCAAGGCTTGATAAATGGGCGCACTTGACGTTCGCTGCGGTAGCTGGCACACTTCTGGACATGGGGAAACAGGAATTTATCAGCAAGGTGCCGCAAGTGACACTGGTCTTCTGGATCATGAAGATTCTTGCGACAACGCTCGGCGAGACCGGCGGTGACGCTGTTTCAATGTCGATGAACCTCGGGTATCTCGTCGGCACCGCAATTTTTTCGGTCATCTTCATGGTGTCCGTGTTTGTCCAGGTTTCCGCCACGAAATTTCATCCGGCCTTATATTGGCTAACCATTATTGCGACGACGACGGTCGGGACAACGCTGGCGGATTTCGCGGACCGCTCGCTCAGCATCGGCTATGCGGGCGGAACAGCCGCCTTGTTCACGCTGCTGATGGCGTCGCTGTTCGTGTGGCACCGCACGATGGGTTCAGTGGCGGTCGATACGGTCAGCTCGCCCAAAGCGGAGGTATTCTACTGGGTCACGATCATGTTTTCCCAAACCCTCGGCACGGCTCTCGGGGATTGGACGGCGGACAGCGCGGGCCTCGGGTACGGTGGCGGCGCGGCCATTTTTTGCGCGGTGCTGGGAGTGATCGCCGCGGCGTATTACTGGACGCGGATTTCGCACACGGTATTGTTTTGGGCGGCGTTCATCATCACGCGTCCGCTCGGCGCGGTCGTCGGAGACTTTCTGGACAAGCCGATGCGCGAGGGCGGTTTGGCGTTGAGCCGGTATTCAGCGTCGGCCGTGTTGCTTGTGTTGATCGTGTCGTGCGGTGTGTTCTTTTCGCAGAAACCGGCGACGCGGACACATTGACGGAAGGAGTCCATATGAGCCCATCACTGATGGCCGCGCGAACCCGACTGGGATTCGTCCTTTCGCAGGCGGGAGCCTGCAGAAACGTGTGTTTTTCGGCGCTTTTCCTGCTGGCGCTTCCTTCGGCGGTGCAAGCCCAATTCAGCTACACGGTGAACAACGGCGCGATCACCATCACGGGATACACCGGCTCAGGCGGCAGCGCGGCCATTCCAGATACGATCAACGACCTGCCGGTCACCCGCATCGGGGACTATGCGTTCGGGAGCAGCAGCCTGACCGACTTGACGATCCCCGGCAGCGTCACGAACATCGGCAACTACGCGTTCATCAGCAGCAGCCTGACGAGAATCACGATTCCCGGCAGCGTGACGGGCATCGGGGACTACGCCTTCAATGGCTGCCTCCGGCTGACGAGCCTGACGATCCCCGACAGCGTGACGGGCATCGGGGCCTGGGCGTTCTACGACTGCACCGGCCTAACCAATCTGACGGTCGGCGCGGGCGTCACGCGCATGGGGATCTATGCGTTCTCTTCCTGCACCGGTCTGAAAGGCGTCACGCTCTCCGATGGGCTGACCTGCATCGGGGACCACGCGTTCGAGAGCTGCGGACGGCTGACGGACGTGGCGATTCCCGGCAGCGTGCCCGGAATCGGGGTCTGGGCGTTCTACAACTGCATAAGCCTGACCAATGTGATGATCGGTGCCGGCGTCACCAACATCGGGGCCTCCGCGTTCGAAGCCTGCTCAAGTCTGACCGGCGCAACGATCCCCGACAGCGTTACTGACGTCGGTGCCAGTGCGTTCTACAACTGCGCGAAGTTAAGCGGTGTGAGGCTCGGCGACAACGTCGCCCGCATCGGCGACTATGCGTTTGCCGTCTGTCTCAGTTTGGCCGGCGTGACGATCCCTAACCATGCGGTCAGCATCGGGGCCTGGGCGTTCTATGACTGCTCGAGTTTGACATGTGTCATGCTCGGCACCAACGTCACCAGCATCGGTAATTATGCGTTCGCGTCCTGCATCGGCCTAACCCGCGTGACGATTCCCGGCAGCGTCGCCAGCATCGGGGAATATGCATTCAATACCTGCACCAGCCTAACCAACCTGACGCTATGCAGCGGCGTCTCCAACATCAGGAACTATGCGTTCTCTTCCTGCCTCGCACTGAAGGATGTGGCGATCCCCGACAGCGTGACCGGCATCGGGGAAGGCGCGTTCGAGTCCTGCCTCAGCCTGACCGGCGCGACGATTTCGAACGGCGTGACCGGCCTCGGGGCCTGGGCGTTTTACGGCTGCGCTAGTTTGGCCAGTGTGACGATCGGCACCAACGTCACCAGCATCGGGAAAAACGCGTTCGCGGCCTGCTACAATCTGACGGAAGTCACGATCCCCGGCAGGGTGACCAGCGTAGGAGCGGCTGCGTTCGCCAATTGCTCCAAACTGACAGTCCTCCTCTTTCTGGGCAACGCCCCCAGCCTCGGCTCATCTGCGCTTCAGGGTGACGTCAGTCTGACCGTCTACCACCTTCTAGGGGCGCAATACTGGCCAATGGTGCCACGCACATGGGGCGGCCGTCCGACCGCACTGTGGTTCTTTTCCAACCAGCCTCCGGTGATCACTCGCCGAGCGCCGTCAGGCGACCCGGCGCCGATTGTCGAAGGGGCTGCGGTGGCGTTCAGCGTAACGGCGAGCGACAGCACCGACCCTAATACGGCGCGGCGCGCGATGTCCAACATCACCTGGTACGTGGACGGCGTATTACAGAAGGATGACAGAACCGGCGCGCCCAGCGCCATCGCCAGTCCGTTCACCTTGAAGACCGACACGAACACGGTGCAGGGCGCGGCGTTCAGGATCATCACGGTCAAAGCGGTCGCGCTCGACAGGCAGGGCGGCGCCGCAGAAACCGCGTGGGTTGTGAGGGTGAACAACCTGCAGGCCGCTCAGTCCATTACGTTCCCCGCGCTGCCAGAGAAAGCGCTGGATGACCCTGATTTTGCGGCCGGGGCTACGGTGACGTCCGGGCTGCAAATTCAGTACACGAGCTCCAACGAATCCGTCGCGCAGGTCGTGGGCGGAGTGATCCATGTTGTGGGCACGGGCACGGCGGTGCTCACAGCCAGCCAGCCGGGCAACATCGACGTCAAGGCTGCGGCGCCGGTGAAGCAGACGCTGACCGTCAAAGCGCGCCTCACTGCCACGGTGCCGGGAGGCGGAGGAACGGTTGCGGGTGTCGGTCTCTACGCGCCTGGAGCAAGGGTCGCGCTCACAGCGAAGCCCAGCGTCAACAACACCTTTCTGCGCTGGGAGGACGGATCGCAGTCGGCTTCGCGCAGCCTGGTGATGCCCAACGCGAACACGGCGGTGTCGGCGTGGTTCGGGATTACGACAAACGTGCCGAAACCCGAGATCGCCGATCCCGGCCCGCAGCGGGCGACGGTGGGGGTGGCCTTCACGCTGGCGCTGGACATCGCATCCGACAGCCTGCCGGCGGTCTCAGTGACCGGCCTGCCTGCGGGTTTAGGCTACAACGCCGCCACAAAGACAATCGCCGGCGTGCCGACGGCGTCCGTCACGGCCACGACAATTACGGTCACGGCGAAGAACGTGAACAAGAGTCATGCTGTTCAAGCTTTCATGATGGCGGTCGATCCGCTGCCCGCTTGGGCACAGGGAAGCTTCAGCGGAGTGGCGGGGATAGGCGCCTTGGGCTCTGGAAGCGCCTCCATGAGCGTGACCGCGCTCGGGGCGGCATCGGGCAGGCTGACCCTGCGCGGCACGAATTTCATCTTCAATTCCAGAGCCTATGCGTCGCATAGCTGCGACTCAGTCTTCACCCTTGTGACCACAGCGACGGTCGGCAAGGTGTCGTGGCCGCTGACGCTGACCGTCGGCTTGTCGACGGTCATGGACCCGGCAGGTGTCGTGCCACCGACGCTGTCCGAGGCCGATGGCGCCCTGCCCGTTGATGGCCAGATGACCCTGTACCGGAACATCTGGAAGGACCAGGGCATGGCTGCGGTCCTGACCAATACCTTCACGGGCTACTTCACAGCGACGCTTCCCGGCGGATCGGAATACGGCAGCGGCTACCTGACGTTCACCGTGGACAAGCTCGGCGGCGTCAAGACCACCGGCAAGCTCGCCGACGGCACGGCGGTCTCCCTGAGCGGCGCGCTGATCCTCGACGAGGCGGGCAGGGCCTTCACGGTTCTGTACACTGCGCCGGCCACGTACATGGGGGGCGGCCTCTTCGGCGTGGCCGAGTTCTTCAAGCCGGACGCCGGCGCGAAGGTCGTCGTGCGGCTTCTGGACGGCGCGCCTTTCGTGTGGGAAAGCCTGAACCCGGCGGCGACGCAGGCCTACGGAGTGGGCTTCAGCCGTGAGCTGGGCCTGGCCGGCGGCTGGTATGACACGCTCGGAAACCTCAGCGCCTACTACGCGAACCGGACGTTGAGCATCGGAACGGAAGGCGCGTCCGTCCCGGAGCTGCTTGTGGGCACGAACCGCTACGCCTCGGTCTGGTGGGACCCGGACGGGATCGTCCTGGCGGTGGCTACGAACAGATCCGGCTTCATGACCGGCATCGCGGCCCCGAAGGCAGGAGCGCCTGTGAAGTCCGGCGGCGGCAACGCTTACGACTACGCCAGCGCAACCAACGCCGCGGGGCTGGCAATCGCCTTGACCCGCGCCACGGGCGTGTTCACGGGCTCGTTCAAGACGTGGTTCGACTACGGGACAACCCACACATACAAAACCGTCACTTACGAGGGTGCGCTGACGCCTGTGTGCGGGAACCCGGACGACGGCGTGGCGGGGCGCGGCTTCTTCCTGTGGCCGGACACGGCCGACTACCTGAACGCTCAGAGGAGGCCCGTGCCTTACGGCTTCAACTGGTCTTACGACCTGAAGATTAGGCAGTCAGAGCCAGTGCCGTGAGCATGAGCCAAGCGCCCGCCGCGAGGCAATTGGGATGAGAGAATTTGGCTTGATTATTTAGTGTTGCAGACAAAACGACAATGTGATTTAATACGCACAATTTAATCGGTTAGCAAGTGCTATTTGGGCAACATGCGGGTCCTGCATAGGCAGTCGGTTGTGGGGCACCGCCAAAGTGAGGCAGTGTGGAAGTAGCGATGGTTACTATTCAGGGGGGCGGTGTCAAAGCGGCACCGCAGAAGCGCGTGACAGCTTTCATTTGCGTTAACTGCGCGCGTCCGGGCCTTGCGCCTTTTTCTGTCCGTCCGCGACCCGAGCAGCCTGCATTCAATTGGCCAATGCCGGTCGAGGAGATTTTCGTGCCTTGCGCCGGAAGGCTCCAGCCGGAGCTCGTTTTGAAGGCTTTCGAATCGGGTTCCAGTTTCGTCTGCATGATCGCCTGCCAGGATGACAACTGCCACGCCGTCGAAGGATGCCTGCGGGCCCGCAGACGGCTGGACTACGTTCGCGGGCTTCTGGAGCAGATCGGCCTCGGCGGCGACCGCCTCGCGATGTTCCAGCTTCCCGGTTCCGCTCAGGAAGACATGGCCGCGGGTGAAAACAACCCTCTCCAATCTCACGTTTCAGACGCTGCGTTGCACCAGCAGATACGGACGATCTGCGATGCCGTGACGGCTAAAGTGAGCGCCCTGTCCCCCAACCCCCTTTACAAACATCAGGAGATCGCTGAAGAGATCTCCGCCGTGGAAGAGACAGATGACAACGAAGACTAAATTGGCTCAAACGTTGGGCGCGGGTCGGATGGCTCTGACCGCAGAGTGTTTTCCCCCGCTCGGCTGCGACCCGCAAGCGGTCAAAAAACTCGCAGCCTGTTTTCCGTCGGCTGTCGACGCCGTGATCGTGGCGGACAACGCCGAAGAGGTGCGCAGCTCGGCGCTGGCCTGCGCGGCCCTGCTGGCTCGCGAGAACCTTCAGACCGTGCTGACGCTGGTCACGCGCGACCGTAACCGCATTGCCCTGCAGTCGGATGTTCTCGGCGCGGCGTCCCTGGGCGTCGGCGGCATCCTGTGCCTGACCGGCGAGCACCAGTCGCTGCAGCTCAATCCGAAAGCGGCCGGCGCCTATGACGTGGATTCGGTCCAGTTGTGCCAGGCCATTCAGCGGCTCGGCAAAGAGGGCGTGGACTTCGCAGGGAAGAAGCTCGAAGCGTCGCCTGAGCTGTTGCTCGGCGCGGCCGCGCATCCGTATCTCCGCCCGATGGATCTCAACATCCTGCGCCTGAAGAAAAAGGTGATGGCCGGAGCGGACGTCCTTTTCACTCAGGCGGTCTTTGACCTCGATGGATTCTCTGAGTGGATGAAGGCCGTGCAGGCGGCGGGCCTCGACAAGCAGGTCGCCGTCATCGCCAGCGTGCTGCCGTTGCGCACCGTCGAGCAGGCCCGAACCCTTCAAGCCAAGAAGACGTACGGACCGGTGGGGGACGACGTGATCGCCCGCCTGTCCAAGGCCGCCGACCCCGCCAAAGAAGGCATAGCCATCTGTGTAGAAAAAGCCAAGGCGCTCAAGGCCGTCGCCGGCGTTCGCGGCATTCACATCCTCTGCGGCGGATTCGAAGAGTCTGCTCAGCAGGTCATCCGTGACGCGGGGCTCGCAGGGTAGGGCGGATACGACGATGCCAGAAAAGTACCACATTGAAACCGTTGCAACACCCGGACGCTTCCACCGCTTAGGGAAGTATGGCTCCGTGGATTGGCGCGAGGACTGTTCCCGCTGCACCAACTGTGTGAAGCCCCGCTGTCTGTACGATGTCTACAAGCACGAGGGCACCTATAACCGCAACGAGCTGAGCGGCGTCACGCCGCTGTGCGAATGCAAGGCTTGCTTCTCCTGCGTGCAGGGGTGCACCAAGGGGCTGCTGGCGGTTTCGCACAATCCCGAGTATCTCGCCCTTGGCGATACGTACTGGAAGCCCGACATTCTCGCCACCACGTGGGTGCAGGCCGACACCGGCCGCATCCCCGTTTCCGGCGCCGGCTACCGCGGGCGGTTCCACGGGTTCGGCTTCGACTCCATCTGGACGGACATGTCCGAGATCGTGCGCCCCACGCGCGACGGCATCCATGGCCGCGAGTACATCAGCACGATGGTTGAGCTTGGGCCCAAGCCCATGCGGCTGAAATTCTCGCCTGACGGCAAGATGCTCACGCCCGAATCCTCCCTGATCGAGATTCAGCTTCCCGCCCTTCTGGATGTTCCGCCTTGGAAGGCTGTCGCGAAGAGGCTGGCCGCGGCGCGGACGACGGCCGCAAAGAAGTTGCACACGCTCGCTGTGGTTCATGCCGCCGAGGCTGCTCGCCTGAATGCGGAGTTGCTCCCGTACGTCGTGCCGCTTCTGAAGGCTGCGAACTGCGGCAAGTACCTTGACCTGCTCGGGAAAGTGAAGATGGCCGAGTTTTTCGACTGCGCCGAGTTGGCCGATGCTGTTGCGAAGGTCAAGGCAGCTGCGCCGAAGCTTGTCGTTGCGGCGCGCATTGAGCTGCAGACCGGCAGCGTCGAGCGCGTGGTCGAATTGGCGCGGGGGGCGGTCAAGGTCTTCCACCTCTGCGCGGACATGCACGGCTGCGAGAAGTCGGACGGTGCAGCGCAAGGTCGGCATATCAAGGATGTCCTGCGGGAGATTCACGGCCGTCTGGTCAAGGATGGGCTGCGCGACGAGGTGACCCTGATCGTCACGGGCGGCATTGCCTTGGCGGAGCACACGGCCAAGGCGATCATCTGCGGCGCGGACTTGGTTGGCGTGGACCTGCCTCTGCTGGTGGCGCTGGGGTGCCGCGTGTGTCGCGGAGCCCACGCCGAGGGCAACAAGCAGCACTGTCCCGCGGAAATCGACAAGG
>CAYSXF010000027.1:0-13224 GCA_964434815.1 uncultured Lentisphaeraceae bacterium | reverse complement strand
GCGGACGGCTTCTACGGCGGCTCGTGGTCCGGCCCGGCCGAAGGTGCAGCTTCACGGTGGTTCGTCGGCAACAGCAAGCCGCAGCAGATCATGACCAGCGCGAATTCCGTGAACATGATCGTTGCCGCGGCGTCGCTCGAAGCTGGGCGGGGCGATGTCGCTACTCGATCCGAATCGCTTGTACAGGTTGACTCCCGAGACTTCGGAGACACGAACTGCCTGATGAGAATCGTGGAGCTCGAGCGCCGAGCAAACACGTCGAAGCTGCGACTCTCTTACCGGAAGATGGGGTCATCCGTCGGGTCGAGCATGTTCATCATGCGAGGATTCTACGAGGTGGCAAAGGCCCGCGGCGCGGAATACTTTGTCAATCTGAAGGAAGGCGACGATCCGGATGGAGGGCGGTATTTCATTGCCGGTTTCACGAACGCAAAAGAACCGGATCTGAAGAAAGAGTTCGGTGATGCGTTCAGCTACGAGAACGAATACGGTCAGAAACGTACGCTCCTGAGCGTCTCGCAGTTCAAGATGCTTTTTGAGAGACCAAAAATAAATGTCGAACCATGAACGAGTTTGCTTGTCCTGTATAGCTGTAGGAGGCGGAGAGGGAACCAGCATGCGTATTTAATCTTGAGTTCCGATGCGCCGCGCTTTTTATATCTCTTTTTGTTTGTGTCGGGCCCCTGCGTGCGGGTAAGATAACTTCAAATTCACGGGTGTGAGCCGCCCGGTGTGGCGGCCCCAAACAACGAGGTGTCCGAATGGCCTATTATCTGGGTATCGACAGCAGCACGCAAAGCATGAAGGGTCTGGTGATCGATCCGGCGGCGGGTGTGATCGTGCAGAGTGCGGGCGTCAATTTCAAGACAGATCTGCCGCAGTACAACTGTCCCGACGGCGTGCTGGCGCATGCCGACCCGCTGGTGAAGCACTCCGACCCGCTGATGTGGCTGGCGGCTTTGGATCTGCTGTTGGCGCGCTTGCAGGCGACCGGCGTGGACATGGCCAAAATCGCGGCCGTCGGTGGCGACGGACAGCAGCATGGATCGGTCTATCTCAATGCCCGATTCGCTGAAATTCTCGCGGGACTCAAGCCCGCCGTTCCTTTGGCTGAACAGCTCACGCCTGCGCTGGCGCGGCCCACAAGCCCTATCTGGATGGACAGCTCCACGTCGGCGGAGTGCCGAGAGCTGGATGCGAAATTCGGCGCCCAGATGCAGGCGGACACCGGGTCGCCCGCCATCGAGCGCTTCACCGGGCCGCAGGTCCGCAAGTTCGCCAAGAACGAGCCGGAGCGTTACGCGCAGACCGCGCGCGTCCACCTTGTGAGTTCGTTCCTCTGTTCGGTGCTGATCGGCAGGGACGCGCCCATCGACTCCGGCGACGGCGCGGGCATGAACCTGCTCAACCTGCGCACGATGGCGTGGGATCCTGAGATCGCGGAATTCACGGCGACCGGGCTGGCGAAGAAGCTGCCCAAGGTTGGCGGCGGCGTGGCAGGCGGGCTACACGCCTATTTTGCGAAGTATGGGCTGAAGGCCGGCATCCCTGTGGCGGTGTGGTCCGGCGACAATCCGGCGAGCCTGGTTGGTACTGGCGCGTGGGGCGCGGGCGTGGCGGTGGTGAGCCTCGGCACGAGCGACACGTTTTTCGCGGCGCTGGACGCGTTCCGCACCGATCCCGAGGGCTGCGGCCACGTTTTCGGCAACCCGGCGGGCGGCTTCATGAGTCTGGCCTGCTTCAAGAACGGCTCGCTCGCCCGCGACCGCGTGCGGCGCGAGGCAGGCGCGGAGTGGGCCTTTTTCGACACGAAGGCGTTCGAGCTGACGCCGCCCGGCAACAGCGGGCGGCTGGCGCTGCCGTGGTTCGAGGCGGAAATCACGCCGCCGGTGCTGACGCCCGGGCTGCGGGCAAACTTCGATTTCGCGGCGGCCGCGCCCGAGGTGCGTATCCGCGCGGCGGTGGAGGCTCAAGCGCTTGCGCTGCGCAGCCACGCGCTCTGGATCGGCAAGTTCGGCACGATCCGCGTGACGGGCGGCGCGTCCAAGAGCCTTGGCATCCGGCAGACGCTGGCGGACGTGTTTCAGGCGCGGGTGGAGAGCATCGCGGTGGCAGATTCAGCGGCGCTGGGCGGAGCGATGCTTGCGGCCCATGCGGACGGCGTGCCGCTCGCCAAGATGACGGAAGCCTTCTCGCCGGTGACGGCGGTGTGCGAGCCGTGTGCGGCCCGCGCTGCAGTGTATGACCGTCTGCTTCCAGTCATACGGGAACTCGAAAAATCCGGCCCGATCACATGAGCTGAGGGGTGGGCGCACGGCGGCCTTTAATCATTGGCTATGGTGATGGCCATGATGTGCCGTCGACCTCTTTTTGAGTGCATTCCGCCTGCGCTTGTGATATTGGTATTCTCACCGTTGTTTAAGACGGATATTTTAGGGGGGTAGGGGATATGGCAGACATTCGTGAGCCCACTCAGGGCGATGCCGCGCTGATTCAGGAATTGCACGGTCTTTGCGGCCGCATGAAGGCCGAACTCGGGCAGGTGATCGTCGGCCAGACGAGCGTCATTGACGAGGTTCTGGTCGCGGTGTTCAGCCGGGGCCACGCGCTGCTCGTGGGCGTGCCGGGCGTGGCCAAGACCCTGCTCATCAGCACGGTCAGCCGCGTGATGGATCTCAGCTTCAAGCGCATCCAGTTCACGCCGGACCTGATGCCGAGCGACATCACCGGAACCGACGTTCTGGAAGAGGACCGCACTACGGGCCGGCGCGAGTTCCGCTTCGTTAAAGGGCCGATCTTCGCGAACATGGTGCTGGCGGACGAGATCAACCGCACGCCGCCCAAGACGCAGGCCGCGCTGCTCGAAGCCATGCAGGAGCACTGCGTGACGGTCGGCGGCGAGAACTACCGCTTGCCCGAGCCGTTCTTCGTGCTCGCCACCCAGAACCCGATCGAGCAGGAGGGCACCTATCCGCTGCCCGAGGCGCAGCTCGACCGCTTCATCTTCAACATCATCGTCGACTATCCGCACAAGGACGAGGAGAGCGTGATCATCCGGCAGGTGACCGGCCCGCAGAGCGATGCGGTGGCGAAAGTGCTGAACGCCGAGCAGGTGCTGAAAATGCAGGCGCTGGTGCGGCGCGTGCCGGTGGCCGACCATGTGATCGATTTCGCCCGCGACCTCACGCGCGCCACGCGGCCGAACCAGGCAGAGGCGCCGGATTTCGTGCGCGAGATGGTGGCCTGGGGCGCGGGACCGCGCGCGGGCATCAGCCTGATCACGGCGGCCAAGGCGCGCGCCGTGCTGTACGGCCGCTATCATGCCACCACGGCGGATGTGGCGGCGGTGGCCCACCCGGTGCTGCGCCATCGCGTGCTGACCACCTTCAACGCCGAGGCGGCGGGCATCAAGAGCGACAAGATCATCTCGATGCTGTTGGAGCGGCTGCGCCCCTCCGAAAATCTCGACGTGTAACGGTCTGGCATGGAGGGCGGACACGCAGGTCTGCCCCGACGGTAATACTGACCTCCGATCTCTGACCTCTTCCCATGTCCGCACCCTCTTATATGCAATTTCTGCCGCCGGAGACGCTCGCCAAGCTCGGGCGCTGCGAGCTGCTCGCGCGCGGGGTGATGGAAGGGTTTGTCTCTGGCAAGCACAAGAGCCCGTTCAAGGGCTTCTCCGTCGAATTCTCAGAGCATCGGCAGTATTCGCCGGGAGACGACCTGCGTAACCTCGACTGGCGCGTGCTGGCGCGCAAAGACCGCTACTATATCAAGCAGTACATCGAGGAGACTAACCTGCGCGCCACGCTGCTGCTGGACGCGTCGGGCTCGATGGCGTACGCGGGCGAAAAGGCGGCGCCGCGCAACGGCAAGCCCAGCTCGAAGTTCGCTTACGCGCAGCACATCGCGGCGATTCTCGGATATCTGCTGGTCGGCCAGCAGGACGCGGCTGGCTTGGTGACCTTTGACACGAAGCTGCGCACCTATCTGCCGGCGCGTGCGCGGGCCAGCCAGATTCGCAGCATTTTGGAGACCTTGGAGAAGACCGAGCCGGGCGGCGAGACCGGACTTGCGGACATTTTCCACGACATCGCCGAGCGCATCCCGCGGCGCGGGCTGGTGGTGATTCTGAGCGATCTCTTCGATGAGCCCGAGGCGCTGATCAAGGCCTTGCACCATTTTCGGTATCGGCGCCACGAGGTGCTGCTTTTCCATGTGGTGGCGGACGAGGAGCTGACTTTCCCGTTCGACACGTTCACGAAGTTCCGGGACCTGGAGCAGATGGAGAATCTGTTGCCGATCGATCCGCGCACGATCCGCGCGACCTACTTGGAGCGCATGAACGGTTTCCTCAACGATATTGAGGCGGCCTGCGGGCGCATGAAAATCGACTACGTGCGGATGAATACCCGCGTGCCGTACGACGAGGCGCTGTCGGCCTACCTGATGAAAAGACGCTAAATGCTGTTCCTGAATCCATTCTTGCTGCTGGGGTTGGCCGGGATCGCGATCCCGGTCATCATCCACCTGTTCAACCGCAGGAACGCCCGCGAGGTGCGGTGGGGCGCGATGCGGTTTCTGTTGGACAGCCTGATGAGCCGGCGGCGCAGCCTGCTCATGGAAGAGATGCTGCTGCTGGCCGCGCGCTGCCTGCTGGCAGGGTGCGCGGTGCTGGCCATGGCGCGTCCTTTCGTGCCGGCGGGGTCGTCGTTCCCGTGGTGGCTTGTGCTGCCGCTGGGGATGCTGGGCATGGTCTTTTTCGGCATGAGTTTCGCATTGGGACGATACCGCAAGTGGCAACTTCTGGCCTGGCTGGCCTGTCTCGTCTGCCTTGCGCTCAGCGCGGCGGCCATCCTGCTCGAAAAGCGGCTGAGCCTCAACCGGTTTGTGGGAGGCACGGCGCGCGACATCGCGATCGTGATCGACGGTTCGTCGTCCATGACGCTGACGGTCGACGGAGAGACGAATTTCAACCGCGCGCTGAAGGAGGCGTCGCGCCTGATCGAGGAAGCGCCGCGCGGGGTGGCTTTCAGCGTGATCGTGGCGGGCGCGGTGCCTGACCCGCTGGTGCCAGCGCCGGTGACCGACCGCAAATACGTGCAGACGGCGTTGGAGCAGGCGATTCCGGTGCACGGCGTGCTGCAGGTGCCGGACGCGCTGGCGGCTGCCGCCGCCTCGCTGGCTCAGGGCTCGCACATCACGAAGCAGATCATCCTGATCGGCGACGGCCAGGCGATCGGCTGGCAGACCGGCGATCTGGAAAGCTGGGGCTATCTCAAAGAGGCGTTCGAGCGGCTGCCTTCTATGCCGCGCGTGTTCGTGCGGTTCTTAGAATTGCCGCAGGGAATCCGCAACCTGACAGTCAAAAAACTGGCTTTTTCGCGGCCCGTCGTGGGCATGGACCGCGACGTGCGCATCGACGTGACGCTTGCGAACACCGGGCGCGAAGCGGTGACGCCGGCGAATGTGACCTTGTCGGCTGGCGGCAAAGAAACCGTTGATCGCTCGGTGGGGCAGATGGAGCCAGGCGCGGAGCGGGTGGTCTCGTTCCTGCACCGCTTCGATACGCCGGGAGCCCAGGTGGTGGAGGCGAAGGTGGCCGCGGACGACGAGATGGCGTCCGACGACAGCATGAAGCGCGTGATCCAGATCATGCGGACGCTCAAGGTGCTGGTGGCGGACGACGGGCGCGCGGTGCGGCTGCTGGACCGGCCTGGCGGCTACCTGGCGTTGGGGCTGATGCCGTCGGCCAAGGCGCTGCAAGAGAACCGCACGCGCGAATCGGAGCATCCGCGTTTCCTGATGGAGCCGGAGCTGACCACGGTGAGCGCGTTGGGACTCAAGCGCTCACTGACCGGCTATGCGGTGACGGTGCTGGCGGACGTGCCGTCGCTGCCCGAGGCGCAGGCGGCGCAGATCGCTGATTTCGTGCGGCGGGGCGGCAGCCTGCTGGTGGTGCACGGGGCGCGGTCAGACGAGGCGTTCTACAACGGGTGGCGGAGCGCGGGCGACCCGGTGTTGCCGCTGCCGCTGGGCGCATGCGAAGTTGTGGCGCGGGAGCGCGGGGAAGCGGGCGTCAAGATCGATCCGGGCACGTTCAGGCACCCGGCGCTGGCCCTGTTCCGCGACGCGGGCGATCTGTCAGACGCCGTAGTGGAATGCTATCGGAAGGCGGTGGAGACCAACGGCGCGGAACACGTGGTGGCGCGCCTGCAGAACGGCGCGGCATTCATGGCCGAACAGACGCTCGGCAAAGGGCGCGTGGTGCAGCTTTTCGTGCCGCTCGACCGCACGGCTGGGAACCTGGTTGCGAGGCAGTCATTCCTGCCGCTGATTCAAGAGGTGACGTCCTATCTGGCGCAGCCCGTGATCGCCACGCTCAACATTCCGCCGTCGCGCGGCGCAGTGGTGCAGCTCTCTTCGCCCGCTCTGACGCAGATGAGCGGCAACGGGCTGTTCGCAGAGTATTTCAAAAAAGGGTCGTTCAAGAATGCGATTGCAACGCGTGTGGATCCGACGCTCGACATGAACTGGGGCGCCGGAAGCCCCGCGCCCGGCGTGCCGCGCGACTATTTCGTGGTGCGCTGGTCGGGCTCGTTCGTGCCCAAGCAGAGCGGCGCCTACAGCTTTTACATCTGGGCGGACGACCGGATGACGCTGCGGATCGGCTCGCAGGAGGCGCGCGTGAACGAGAATGGGCAGACGCGCGAGATTCACGGCACGTTCAAAGCGGGCGAGCGCTATCCGCTGACCGCAGACTATGGCGAGGACAACGGGGAGGCCAGTCTTTGGGTCGACATGGAGGGGCCCGGGTTCCCGCGCGGACGCCTGCCGACCGACTGCCTCGTGCCGGTGCGGGGAGATGAGGGCTCATGGGCAGAGGCTGTGGACACGCAGGTGCAGGCGCCGGCCGGGCGGACGCTCTTCGCGAAGATCCGCTATGGCGAACAGGGGCTGGCGCTGCGCACCGACAGCCCGCTGATGCAAGGCTTGTACGAGGTGCACGTGCCGCCGGCGGCCGAAGGCTGGCTCGGCCATCTGGCGAACGGCAACGAGACATTCCCTCTGTGCGTGATGGAAAATCCCGAGGAGAGCAAGCTGGACCCATTGACGGCGGACGAGCAGGCGATCGTCGCCCGGAAGGCGGACATCACCGTCGCGCATTCGTTCGAGGACTTGCAGAAGGCTCTGCTCGGGAAAACGTTCGGGCGCGAACTGTGGCGCATCCCTGCGCTCGTGCTGTTCGCCCTGCTGATTTTGGAGACTGTCCTGACGCGGTGGATCTGCATCCAGCGCAAAACGGGAGAGAGCATCAGTTAGGAGTTAGCATTTAGGAGTTAGGAGTTGAAGTCGGATACGAAGAGAACCCACGAATGGAAGCATCCGTGTTTACGACCTTACAGCCTAATAGCCTAAACAACTAAACAACCTGCATATGGAACCTGTACGCATAGATTTGCTGCCGCCTGAGATCCCGGCCTGGGTGGTGGCGGTGATGGCGCTGGCCGCGGCCGGGCTGTGGCTCGGCGTGCGCGTGGTGACGCGCCGTTTCAGCGATCGGCTGCCGCTGTTCAGCATGGTCGTGCCGCGCGCGCTGGCATCGGTGACAGCGGCGTGGTGCCTGCTGCAACTACTGGGCCGCGTGGCGGTCTACGCCTGCACGTGGCCGCTGTGGGTTGCGGCGCTCATGATCGGGCTCGGCGTCGAAACGGCGTCGGTCTGTTTCGGACGCGAGCGCAGGGCCGTGCCGCGGCGTTTGGGCACGTTGCTGCTGGCGCTGCGTGCGGCGTCAATCCTGTTGGCCGCGCTCATCCTGATGCAGCCGGTGCTGGTGCGCTTCACGGGCAAGAACATCACGCGGCGCGTCGCCGTGCTGGTGGACGGCTCCACCTCCATGCGGTTCACGGACCGCCAGTGGCAGCCGCGCGAGCGCTTGGCATGGGCCGCGCACCTGGGGCGGCTGAACGCGGCTCAGCGGACGGCTCTGGCCGACGAAAAGAGCGATGCGAAAGCGCTGTGGGACGGGCTGCCGCAGGCGGATCGTGATGCGGTCAATGCGCTGTGTGAAACGACGCGCGTGGACCTGGCCTGCGATCTGCTGACGCGCCCGAACGCGGAGGGCGCGCCGTTCCTCAAGAAACTGGGGAGCCGTTACGACCTCGACCTTTTCACCTTCGGGCGTGGCCTTGCGCGGGTCACGGAGGCCGAGATCGCGCATGGGCTGTCGGGCACCGGCGAGACGGCGTTCGCCGAACACTATTTCCGTTCGGCCACAGATTTCACGGCGGCGCTGGAGGGCGTCATGAAGGAGATCCCCTCCGAACAGCTCGCGGGCGTGCTGGTGCTGAGCGACGGAATACACAACGCCGACACGTCGGTGCTGCCGGTGACGCGCCGGTTTGGCGCTCAGGGTGCGCCCGTGGCCGGCGTCATGGTCGGCGGGACGCGGCTGCCGTTCGACATCGCGCTGGCGGATGTGATCGCGCCGGAGTCGGTGTTTCTGGGCGACCGCGTGCGGATGCTCGCCACCGTCAAAGCGACCGGGGCAATCGGCAAGAAAATTAAAGTGCGCCTGACCTGCGAAGACGCGGTCGTGCAGGAGACCGAACTCGATATTTCCTCGGACGACTGGCAGCGCGAAGTGCGGCTGACGCACGAGCCGAAGACAAACGGCGTGGTGCGTTACGAAGTGAGCGCGGAAACGCTGGAGGGGGAGTTGTTCAAAGACAACAACGCGTGGAAATCCGACGTGGCGGTGAGCGACGACCGCATCAACGTGCTGCTGGTGGACGACTCGCCCCGCTGGGAATTCCGCTACCTCCGCAACCTCTTTTTCGGGCGCGACAAATCGGTGCACCTGCAGTCGTGGCTGGTGCATCCGGACAGGCTGAACGGCGCGCCGGAAGCGGCGTTGCCCGCGGCGTCGGCGGCGCGGAAGTTCGGCGACGCCGAGTCGGGCGGATGGCCGGTGAGCCGCGACGAGTGGCGGGCGTTCGACGTGATCATTCTGGGTGATCTGGATCCGAAGACGCTGACGCCGCAGGTGCAGGAGGAAATCCGCGCCTGCGTGGCGGAGCGCGGGGCGCTGCTGGTGACGATCGCCGGGCCGCGCGCGATGCCGCACGCGTTTCCTGCGGACTCCCCGCTGGCGCAATTGGAGCCGTTTACGGTTCAGCCGCGCGAAGCATACTGGCAGGGCCCTGAGCAGTCCTATCGGTTGGCTCTGACACCTGCGGGACAGAACCACCCCGTGATGGTGCAGTCCGGCAGCTTGTCGGAAAACGAGGACGTGTGGCGCTCGATGCCGACGCTCGACTGGCGCCTGCCGGTGACGGCTAAGCCGGGCACGGAGATTCTGGCGATCGCTGCGCCGGAAGGCGGCGAACAGGAGAAGGTGCTGACCGACGTGCGGCAGGCGGTGGCGCATCTGGACGACGTGATGCAGTACCGCAGCAAGCACGCGCTGATCGTCGCGCAGCGGGTGGGCCGGGGCAAGGTGCTGGGGCTGGCGTTCGACCGCACCTGGCGGCTGCGCTACCGCACGGGCGACGTACTGCATCACCGCTTCTGGGGGCAGATCATGCGCTGGGGCCTGGGCGAGCGGCTGCGCTCGGGGCAGGAGCATTTCCGCGTCGGCACCGACAAGCTGGTGTACGGCCCGGAAGATCCGATCAACGTGATGGCGCGCGTGCTGGCCGATGATTTCTCGGGTGTGGAGAACGCCGAACTCGAGGCGGTGCTGAAGAACAGCGAGGGCCGCGAGATCACGCGCACGCGGCTGGTGCCGCGCGCGGAATCACACGGTTTCTACGAGGCCGCGCTGCCGCCGCAGGGCCGCGCGGGATCGTGCAAGCTGGAGGTTGTGCGGCTCGATTCGGTGGCCCGCGAGCGCGTGGAGACGTCGCTGCTCGTCACGGCGTCGCGGCGGCCGATCGAGATGGGCAACGTGCGGCCGGCGCGGGACGTTCTGGATGCGCTGGCCAAGGGCACGGGCGGCAAGGTCGTGACGCCCGACGCGATCGGCTCGCTTGCGGAGATTTTCGGCGAAGGCCGGCGCGTGGTGCAGGAGCGGCGCGAGTATGCGCTGTGGAACAACCCTTATGTGCTGATCCTTTTGGCCTGCTTGCTGACGACCGAGTGGCTCTTGCGCAAAAAGGGCGGACTCGCCTAGCGAGTGAGAAGTTAGGATTTAGGAGTTAGGAGTCGGGAATCGAGAGTCCTATG
Organism: uncultured Lentisphaeraceae bacterium; assembly: GCA_964434815.1. Classification (GTDB taxonomy): domain Bacteria; phylum Verrucomicrobiota; class Kiritimatiellia; order RFP12; family UBA1067; genus CAYSXF01. The sequence continues at coordinate 2,994 of CAYSXF010000027.1, read as the reverse complement.
AAACAGAACCTGCCACCTGAACTGACGGCGCAACTCGTGCGGATGATCCGGCGGGTGCGGCTGATCCTGTTGGCGCGCGGCCTCTTGGCTGTGGCGGCCGTGACGGTCGGAGCGGTGCTGGCGATCATGGCTGTGGATGCGGCCGTCGTGCTGTATTATCCGGCTGTGCGATGGGCCTTCTCCCTGTCAGGACTTGCGCTGGCGTGCGCCACGGCTTGGGTGATGCTGGTGCGACCGCTGGCGCAGCCGCTGACGCTCACCCGCATGGCGCGCGTGCTGGAGACGCGGCATCCGGGAATGCAGGAGCGCATCAGCTCCGCCATAGAGCTGGCGGGTTTGGGCGGGGCTGAGGCGGAGCGCGCCTCCGCTGAGCTGGTTCAGTTACTGACGCAGGATGCGGCGTCCGATCTGGCGGGCGTGAGGGCCAAGCAGGAGTTCACGGTGCGCACGGTCAAGCCGTTTCTTCTGGCGTCGTTCGGCGTCTTGGTGGTGTTAAGCGCCCTGTTCGCCGTGTGGCCCAAAGAAGCGTGGCTGCTGTTCTGGCGTGCGCTTGAGCCGCATCGCGAGTTCGATACGCTGGCTGCGAGCGCGCTGGAGATCGAGCCGGGCGACATCATGATGCTGGCGCACTCGCCGCTGCGGATGGTGGTCAAAGCGCCGGAACGTCATGGGTTGCGCGCAGAGGTGCATTTCGAGAGAGCCGGCGGCTCAAAGGTCATTGAGCGCATGAAGCGGCTCTCGCCCCAGGGAGTCGAGCCGGTCGTGTTCGAGCTGCTGATCCCGTCTGTTGAAGAGAGCTTCGAATATCGGGTGCGCTATGGCGCCGGTTACACGCGCCCTTACACGATCACGGTGGTGACCGAGCCGCGGCTGACGGAGACGAAAGTCGCCTACAGCTATCCGGCTTACACAGGACTGCAAGCCACGCAGCAAGTGGGTGAAGCCCAGGCGATCGCGGCCGTGGCAGGCACGCGGGTGCGCATTGAAGCCGCGTTTGAACGCCCGTGCGCGCCCGCGCTGCTCATCAATGCGCTGACACTGCCTGCTGCGCAGGGGACCATCGCCGTCTGGTTGCAGACGCTGAGTGCCAGCCGCACGGGCCGCTGGGCGCTGACCATCCGCGACGGTTACGGGTTCACCAACCGCCCGGTGTGGGCGGCCTACACCGCGCTGCCGGACCTTCCGCCTGATGTGGCGCTGAGCGAGCCTGAAGCGTCGCGACTGACGGTGCCGCCGTATGACAAGCTGGTCTGCGTCGGACAGGCGCAGGACGATTTCGGTTTCGGCGCGATGTCGCTCGTGATTGCCGCCGAGAAGAGCCGTGAAGTCGTGGTGCCTTTGAAAGTCACGCGTTCGGATCAGAAGCACGCGCAACTCGAGGGCGCGCCCGACTTGCAGTCGCTGTACGACCAGAACATCCGGCACTTCAAGCTATTTATGCGCGTGGCCGACAACCTGCCGCCTGAACTGGGCGGGCCGCACGTGCGTGAGAGCCGAGTGATCCATGTGACGCTTCAGAGCGACGCGCGCACCCTGCGCGAACAGGTACGCGAGGCGGTGCGCAAGAATCTCGAAGATGAGCTGCGCAAGGCGGGCCAGCAATTGCAGGAGGCCGCGAACCGCGTGGCCGAGGAGAAATGGAGCTACGATAAGCCCGAACTCTCTGACAAGGCCGTGCAGAAGCTTGAACAGGCTCGCGAGGCCTCGATGAACGCCGAGGCGCTGATGGAGCACGCGGCGCAGGCCACGGAGAAGACCCCGTTTGAGCCGTTCGCCAAGCAGATTCTCGATGTGCGCGACGAGAAGGTTGAGCCGGCTTTTAAAAAGTTGGAAAAGATCCCGCTGACGGCGGCCCCGTCCCGCAGGCAGGCAGGTGAAGAGGCGGAGCGCGCTTTGCGCGAGGCAGCCGATAAGGTGAACGAGCTGATCTGGAAAAACCTGCAAGAGGAGAACCGCACACAGGAGGAGCAGAGCCGGCTGAACGAGCTCGCGCAGCGCGAGGCGTCACTTGCGGAGCAGGCCAAGTCCGAGCGGATGGACAAGCAGGAAATGCAGGAGTGGGCCAACAAGCAGAACGAGGCCGAGCAGAAGCTGTGGCAGAGCAAACCGCAGCTCAAGGACGACGCCTTCAACCAGGCGATTGACAACCTGCGCAAGGCGCGCGAGACGATGCAGCAGGCGGAGCGCGCGGTGGCCCCCGAGGCGGATCAGGCGCTGAGGCGCGACGAGTACGTGGCGCGAGAGACCGAGAAGGCCGCGTCTCTGGCCGAGGCGGCTGCCGAGAAGGCGCTTGAAGCGACAGAAAAGGCCGAGACTTATGCGGAGAAACGCGCCGCTTCGGACTCGCTGCAGCAGGCTGCGAAGAAAACCGAGGCCGCAGCGGAGAAGGCGGAGCAAGCCGCGCAGAAGGCGGAGGATGCGGCTGGGAAGAGGCAGGCCAATGAGCAGGTGAAGGACGCGGGCGCGAAGAAGGCGATCGCAGAAAAGGCGGCCCAGGCCGCACAGGAAGCGCAAAAGGCCGCGAAGGAGGCAGCCCAGAGTTCAGAGCTGGCGCAGCAGGCAGCCGAGGCGCAACAGGCGGGGCAGAAGGAGCAGGCCGCTGCGGCGGAGAAGAAAGCTGCGGCGGAGGCTGGGCAGGCAAAGGAAAACGCACAGCGCGCCAACGCCGAAGCGGTGGAGGCCGCACGGCAGGCCGATGAGCAGAAAGGCATGGAGAAAGCCGAAGAGGCCGGCCAGCTCGCATCGGAGTCGGCGGCCTTCTCGCAGCGGGCGGCGGACCTTGCAGCAGAAGCTGCGGCGGAGAGCAAATCTGCCGCGGCTCAGCCTGATGCGCAGAAAGAGGCGGCGCTCAAGGAGGCCAAGGGGCTTTCGGAGCAGGCGAAGCAGGTTTCGGCCGAAGCGGCGCAGAAGGCCGATCAGGCGGCGCAGCGCGCCAAGGAGCAGCTTGAGCAGCTCGCGCGGGAAGCGCAGGAGGCGGCCGCCAAACAGGCCACG
>CAYSXF010000026.1:0-13292 GCA_964434815.1 uncultured Lentisphaeraceae bacterium | reverse complement strand
CATCCGGCAGGCTGAAATGAGTCCGCTCGGTCTGGCTTTCCTTGGTGGCGTACTGTTCAACTTGGCGAATATCCTGCTGGTCATCGCCATCGATCTGGCGGGACTTGCAGTGGCGTTCCCGATCGGCATCGGCCTCGCGCTCGTGCTGGGCGTGGTTCAGACCTACTGGTTCAATCCCAAGGGAGACCCCGTGCTGCTTTTCGCGGGTGTGGCCCTCGTGGCGCTGGCCATCGTCCTGAACGCGCTTGCTTACAAGAGCTTGGTCGCTTCGAAAGCGGGCGGCTCGCAGAAGGGCGGCTCCGGCCTCGGCATCGCGATTTCCGTGATCGCCGGTGCGCTGATGGGAGCGGGCTTTTTCGGGCTTGTTTCAAAGGGCATGATTAAGAATTTCGCGAGTCCCGAAGCGGGGCTGATGACGCCTTACACGGCGCTGGTGGTGTTTGCCCTCGGCCTGTTCTTCTCGAATTTCCTCTGGAATACGATCGCCTCGCTCAAGCCTGTGCGCGGCGAGCCGGTTCCTCCGTCGGCATATTTTTCGCTGGGCAGTCCGAGGTTGCACGCGGTCGGCATCCTCGGAGGCACGATTTGGAACATCGGCATGGCGCTCAGTCTGGTGGCATCGGGGACGGCAGGCACAGCAGTCTCGTACGGCCTCGGTCAGGGAGCGACGCTGGTGGCTGCGCTGTGGGGCATCCTGATCTGGAAAGAGTTCAAGGGTGCGCCCAAGCTGGCAAACGTGCTGAATTTCGCAATGTTCGCGCTGTTTGTGGCCGGGCTGGGACTGATCATCAAGGCGGGGATGTGATTGTTCAAGAGCGACCGTTAATCTGCGCAATCACTAAAGCGGTTTCACATATTCTGTGGCCATCGTGTGGCAATGTGAATCGGCTCGCGAGGACGCTCGCCCTCCAACAAATCGCACTTTATTCGCCTGGAGGGCGAGCGTCCCCGCGAGCCGTCAAGTGGCTATACATTACATTAAACCGCTCTAGCGCATCGCCAGGTCGAGGAATGTGACCGCCATCGCTTTCCCTGTCAGCAGGGTCAACGTGATCGTGTTTGGCCCATGCTTGAGTGCGGACACAGGAACTGTCCACGCGCGGTAATCTACGGGCTTGCCGAGGCCAATGGGATAGGGGTTCGGATACGGCTCCGAGACATCCTCGGTCGGCGCGAGCGGCGCACCGTTGATTGCGGCCGACCATTGGCTGTTACCTAGCGGCACGCGGGCCTGGATGCGCAGACGTCCCGCCTGCCGCCATCCGCCTGCGGGCGGAGCCAGAAACAGTGTTTGCGTCACAGGCGCTCCGGGTTTGACGAGGTCCTGAAAAGGTAGTCCGACTTTTTTGGGTTGCCCCTGGCCTTGTCCAACGAAATAGTGCTGAGGCTGCTGCGCCAGCCACGCCCGATCGCTCAGTTTCTTGAACACGCCGTATGGGGGCTCGGCGGGCTCGCCGTAGACATCGGTCGGATTGTAGGTGCCGCGGTAGTACTGGAAGTTGAAGGCGCTGACGCCGTCTGCGCCCTGCGCATAGGCCTGATACGCCACCGTGTTGAACTGCTCCGGCGTGGTGCGGCGGTTGACGGTGATCATGTTCTTGCTGTTCGGGTCAGCGATTTTCTGCGCGGTGGCAGAGACGAACTGGACCTCTGCGTAGAGCGCGACTGAGGAGGGAAGCAGGCTGCGCATCGCGGCGATCTCTAGCTGGCAGTCGGTGAAATAGTGGCTGCTCGCATTCACCATATCGACGCCAGCCTGTGCGAACGATGGCAGGTCGATGCCGGTCGCGTCATAGGTCTCCACATAGGAAGGCACACGCACGCAGAGCCAGCGGCGCTTGCCGGATGTGCTTGTCCGGTCCAATAGCTCACGCACCTGCCGCACGAAGCCGGTCTGAATGGTGCGCCGCTGTTCGGGCGTCGTTTTTTTGAGGTTGAAGAAGATCCAGTTCCGCATGAAGTCCAGTTCCAGTCCCTCGAAGTCGTACTTGCGGCAGAGCTCTTCGATCAGCTTCAGCTTATAGTCGCGCACCTCGGGCCGCCCCCAATCGAGCATGTACTGCATGCGCTCCCCGCCTTCTGCGTCGGGGCCGATGCGGTAGTCGGGATGGTCGGAGAAAAACTGAAACTCTGCCAGCGCCTTTTCTCTCTCTGCTGGTTTTGCTTTCGCGCCGCGGTAGATATGGTGGGCGTCGTTAAGCCGGATCGAGATAAAGGGCGTTTCGCCGCACGTCCGGCACGCGTCGATGAACACGCGCACCATGTCGCCGCCGTTGAGCACATACGTTTCGAACACGTTGGGCTTGCCGCCCCGGCTCTCCAGCCAGGCGACGTGCTGCTTCATCGGCAGAACCTCGCTCTGCCACCACGGCACCCAGCCGAGCCCGGGCTGGAGCAGATGCACATCGATTCCCTTGCCCGCCGTCTCGGCGACCGAAGCCTGCAGATTCGCGTCGGAGAAAGGCGTGCCGCGCTTTTTGATGGGACCCGGACAGCTCTCGATGTTCGTGGTGTCGTTACTGAACAGGATCTTGAACGGCGCCTTGCGCCTGAGTTCGTCCGCCCGGAGCGTGACCAACCCGTTTCCTAAAAGGACTCCCGCGCCTGCGGACATTGCCATAAAATCGCGCCGACTCGTCTGTCGCATCGGAAAACCTCCCCAGTTTGTGCTACTTTGGGATTGGATTATACGTTAAGCGTGCGATGCTGTACATGTGAGGAAAGGACAGATCAGGATGGAAGGGTGCAGTCGGTGCATATATCAAGAACGAGGGCACGCCTGTCCTCGGCATTCATTGGGAGTAAGGACACTTTTGTCCTTGCTGCGGGACAGGAGTGTCCCGCCTCCCAAACGGGGACAAGAGTGTCCCCGCTCCCAGTTAACCTGTCGCCTTCGGATTCGCCGTCATCACAGGATTCCGACTCGCCGTCGCACCGAAATGCGCCCAGGACTGAACCCAATATCGGCGACCTTGAATCGTTTTTCAATAAAGAGCAGCCGAACTGCGAAATACACTGAAGAATCAACGGAGGAAACGATGATACACGAGTTTCGCTGGGTGATGGCGGTGTTTGGCGCGGTGGCTTGTCTACTGGTTGGCGAGTCTCCTGCGCTTGAGGCTTCGGGCACGCTTCAGAAGGTCGAGTCCTCGACGCGCGTCGTGCGCATGTACGCGAACGGCGGGGAGCGCGTGCTGGCGGTCGCGGAGGACGCGCAGATTCTGGGCCTCGACGGCAAGCCTCTCGACGGCGGTCTGAATGCCAAGGAGCTTCAGAGCGGGGCCGCCGTCTCCATCATCGCCGAACGCGGGGATCAAGGGCCGGTCATCAAGGTGCTCCGCTTGGGCTCGCATCGCAGCGAGGCTGTGCAGAAGACCGGTAAAACTTCGGTCGGGTTGAGACCTCTGACCGAGATGACAGCGGAAGATCGCTACAAGGGCGAGGACGGCGGGCTCTACGGAGGCGGACGGAACGAACCTCCGCCCGCGCACGCGGCTGCCGCCGCGCGCGAGTCCGCTAAGATCGCGCCGCTCGATGCGGACGGCAAACCCTCGCCGCAAGGCAAGATCGGACTCGTCTCCATCAGCATGTCCAACGCGACCATGGAGTACTCGCTCTTCAAGCGGATCGCCGACGAAGACGCGCAAAAATCGCCCTCCGTCGCCATCGTGGACTGCGCGCAGGGCGGTCAGGCCATGGCCCAGTGGGTCGATCCCGCGGCTCGCCCGTGGACCGAGGCGGAGCGCCGTTTGGCTCAGGCAGGCGTCAGTCCCAAGCAGGTGCAGGTGATCTGGGTCAAGCTTGCCAACGTGGGTCCGCGCGGCGAACTCGCCGAGCATGTCGGCAAACTCAAGCAGGACACGCTGGCCTTACTGCGCAATGCCAAGAGCCGTTTTTCCAATCTGCGCATCGCCTATCTGGGCAGCCGCATCTATGCCGGCTACGCGTCTACGCATCTAAATCCCGAGCCCTACGCCTACGAGGGCGCGTTCGCCGTGCGCGGGCTCGTTCAGGATCAGGCCAAGGGAGACGCCGGGCTCGCTTACGAAGGCGACGCGGCCAAGGTCCCTCTCTTGCTGTGGGGCCCATACTTCTGGGCGGACGGCACCACGCCGCGCAAGAGCGACGGACTCGTGTGGGAGCGCGCAGACCTAGGAAGTGACGGCACGCACCCCAGCGAGAGCGGCCGCCGCAAGGTCGCTGAGCAGTTGCTGAAATTCTTCAAGCAAGACGCACTCGCCGCGAAGTGGTTTGTGAAAAAGGCGGAGTGAAGTCACTGCCGAAAAGAACATGCACGAAACGAGCGATGACAATCCCAAGGGACGACCGCCACGCCATCCGCGGCTCGTGAGGACACTCGCCCTCCAGCGCGAGGGGCTTCCCGGGCTCCTGGAGGGCGAACGTCCCCGTGAGCCGCCTATTCTGACGTACGGCCGACATGCTGCGGTGGTTCGTGAGGACATGGCGCCCACTTCATAGGCTGGAGACTTCTCGGCATTGGCATTATTTTGGAACTGAGGAGCCTCGTTTCAGAACCTTGACGGATTCGACGTTGCCTTCCAGTTCAGCGGGCTGGAACCAGGTTGGCTTGAGCTGGCCGGGGCTGAAAAGTTTCTCGGCTTGGTCGCAGTAATGAGTCGAGGCCGGGTCGTCGCTCTGGCCGAACGGCGTGGCGCTCCAGCTCTGGACCGCGTCGCGGCGGAATTGGACAAGCTGGGTCCAGTTCTGCCCGCCATGGCCGTAAAAGGCCTTACCCTCCAGCTTCGAATCCATCGCGCGCAGCGTCATGCCGCCGCCGGACTCGCCGCCGGAGAACGGCCACGACCGGTCGCCGCGCCGGATGCGGTTCACTTGTCCGTAAGTGACGTCGGCGGTTCCGTAGTTCTTCGTCAGCCACACGACTGTCTCTGCCAGCGCGTCGAGCAGCGCCTTCGCCGAGCTGTCAGAGCTCAGCTTGTGGTCGCCGGCAGCTTGACGCCAGCCGCGGTAAAGCGTGGCGCCGATGCTGTCCTGGTCCATTCTGCCATTCCACGCGAGCAGGATCGCAACCGCCTTTCGCAGCGTTGCGGGATCGGCACCGCCGCGTGGCTTGTCGAGGGCGACCTTCATCGCGGCCTCGCGCAGTGCGGCCTGCCACCGTTCGCAACGGTCGGCGTGCGTGTCGAGCACGATAGCCATCGCGTCCTCCACGGTCAGCTTCGGGTTAGCGTACAGCAGTTCCACGGCGCGTCGGCCGCGCGAGCCGGTCACGCCGGGGCCGATGTTGGCGATGTACTTCGGATAGGCGGAAAGATCGAGCTTCAGCCCCCGCGCCATCATGTCGGGGCCGATGTTGCAGTTCTGCATATAGCCTGTCGGCGGGTTGAGCACCTGCACCAGATCCTTTATGGGATGAAGGCCGAGCCACTCCGACTTGCTCGTGTCGCCAGGCACCGGCCGGCTGAAATCATAGCCCTTCGGCCGGATCGGCACGCGGCCTGTGCGGATATACCGGATGTTGCCCTCCACGTCGGCATACATCACGTTCTGCTCCATGAGTTGGTTCATGGCCATGGCGGCGTCGAACTCCGCGAGGTTGCGTGCCGTCATCACACGATAGCTTTCAGTCACGAGATCGATCTGATCCAGATAGGGACACGCGACCGCGTACGCCTTGCGGCTCTCGCGCAGGAGGATGGGCCCATGATGGCTGCGCTCAAGCGTGCGGGTGACCGGTGCGGCGTCCTTCACCGCGAGGGTGACCGTCTCGCTGGTCATCTCGCGCCAGCCGCTGTCGTAGCGGTAGCGCAGCGGGTTTGCGGGATCGGTCTGTTCGACATACACGTCCGTCGTGTCGGGCCCGCCGGTGGTGCAGGCCCAGCCGAGGAACGCGTTGTGGCCGACGCCCAGGAACGGCGACCCGGCCGCGCCGAAGCCGCTGAGGTCGTGTCCGCCCGCGTGCATGCGGAATTCATAGAAGCGGAAGGGTCCTTCGAGCTGGACATGCGGGTCGATCAGCAGAAAGGCCGCGCCGTCGGCGGTGCGCTCCGGACGCACGGCCCACTCGTTGCTGAAGAGGTGCAGTTCGTTGCGGCGGCCCAGCTCGCGGTTGGCAGCGCCCATCGGCCAGTTGAAGATCAGCGAGCGGTGCAGGGCGGGGATCATCCACGGCTCCAGCGGCAGTGCGCCGGCCGCCTGCTTCTCAGGATGTTCGGCGAGAAACGCGCGCACGCCGTCCTGAAACGCCTCGCACAGCGCGCGCACCTCGGGCGGCAATTCAGGATAGCGCCGGCGGCAGACCGCCTCGTGCCCGGCCAGCCGCTGCTTGAAATCCTGTTCGACCGCGCCAGTGCCCTTCACCTCAGCCGCGCGACCGATGGCCCCGCGGTAGTTGTCGAAAAGCTGATTGAGCCGGTCCTCGGCCTCCGCGTAACCGAGCCCGTATGCGCCGTCCGCCAGCGTCGCCGCGAAGATGTGCGGCACGCCCCACGTGTCGCGCTTGATGGTCACGTCAGCGGCGGTCGCGGAGGAGAGGGCGAGCATCAGCACGCCGAAAATGATGGTTTGTCTGTGTGCGTTCACGGTGCGCCTTTCTTGCAAATACGCCAGCAATTCTACGTGATCGGAGCCCTACAATACAATGTGGAACGTTTAACAGCCAACTGGGAGGCGCATCTGCGTTTTGGTGCATGTCAGTAGAACGGAGGCTGCTTTCCATAGATTGGGCCGGCACCGTGTCGCATCGGAGCACCAAATCGACGTGATGAGCGTGCGGCGGTGGCGGGAGCGGGTCTTGAGTGGAACCGGGGCATGAACTGAGGACGTGTCCGCAACTCGAACGCCGAACGCTGAACATGAACGCCGAACTCTGAAGTTTTGGACGAGGTATGTCATTGCGGATGTTTATCCACATCTCATGAGAAGTGGATAAGGTGCCAGAACGATGAGCGCCACACTTGATCTCATACCACTGTCGAATAGAATTTGGATTTAATCAGGTAGGGGCGAGCATCCCCGCTTGCCCGGACGGGCGAGGATGCCCGTCCCTTCGAGACGCAGGTCTCTCATTTGTGCAATACACTTTTCGACAGTGGTATGAGTCGCAAGCCGCCGGGCTTTCAACGGATCGTCCGGCTCGTAGCGCCGGACGTACGAGCGGAGACCGGCGGACGCCTCGGGGAGGCGTCACCACAATGATTCGCAACTCATTTGTGCAAGCCTCAATAAAGGCTGCGGATCGTATGCGCCCTATTTCTTCGCTGCGCCGGGAATTGGTTTGCCGAGGTGTGCGAGCACGAGCTTGAGGGCGCGCCACGCGTCCTGCTTGGCCGGCTCGAAGCGGAGCAGGTAGGAGGGGTGGAAGGTCGGCATCACGGGGATGCCTTCGTACTGGGTCCACTGGCCTTGGATGCGGTTGACGCCGACCTGGGTGTCGAGCATGCCTTTGATGGCCGTGCCGCCGAGCAGGACGATGACCTTGGGCCGGATGATGCGGATTTGCTCGCGCAGGAAGGGCAGGCACTTCAGCATCTCCTCGGGCTGGGGCGTGCGGTTGCCAGGGGGGCGGCACTTGCAGATGTTGGCGATGAAGATGTCGTCGCGCGTGTAGCCCATGGCGGCGATCATCTTGGTGAGCAACTGTCCGGCCGCGCCCACGAAGGCGAGCCCCTGCTGGTCTTCGTCGTATCCGGGCGCTTCGCCGATGAACATGACGTCCGGGCTGTTGGGGTTGCCTTGGCCGGGAACGGATTTGGTGCGGTTCTGCCGCAGCGGGCAGGCGTCGCAGAGGTCGGCCCGCGTGGCGATGTCGGCCAGGGCGCTGCGGCGCGCCTCGGGCGAGAGCGCGGACGATGCGTCGGACGGCGCTGAAGCTGAGGCTCCAGCAGCGGCAAGGGAGAAGGCCGGAAGGGCCGCCTCGGCGCGGGCTGCAGGGCCCGAGCTTGCCGGCTGTGCGGCATTTCCGCGAGGTGCGCTGGCAGGGACGGTTGCGGCTGCGAACGCTCGCAGCACGGCCGGATCGATCTCCACGGTGCGTTCGCCCAGCTCTTTGAGCAGGCTCACGTGGTCGATCACGTCGTCGATGATGGCGGTCCAGTCGGACATAGTAGAGAGAGGGTTTAGGCTGTAGGCTGTTAGGCAGTTAGGCTGGCTTCATGAGAATCGCCTAACAGCCTTCCTTGAATCCGTTGGGGTTTTGGGACTGCCAGCGCCAGGCGTCTTCGCACATGACGCGCAGGTTGCGCTCCGCTTTCCAGCCGAGTTCCTTTTCCGCTTTGGCGGGGTCGGCCCAGCACTCGGCGATGTCGCCGGGGCGGCGCGGCATGATCGTGTAAGGCACCTTGCGTCCAGAGGCTTTTTCGAAGGCGGCTATCACTTCCAGGACGCTGCTGCCGTTGCCGGTGCCAAGGTTGTAGACCGCCAGGCCCGGCTTAGAAGCGAGCTTGTCGATCGCCTTGAGATGGCCGATTGCGAGGTCCACGACGTGAATGTAGTCGCGCACGCCGGTGCCGTCACGCGTGGGGTAATCGTTGCCGAAGACCGCGAGGCTGGGGCGGCGGCCCACGGCCACTTGCGCCACGAACGGAAGCAGGTTATTGGGGATTCCGGCCGGGTCTTCGCCGATCAGGCCACTCGGGTGCGCACCGATCGGATTGAAATAGCGCAATAGAATGATGTTCCACGCAGGGTCGGATTTCTGCAGGTCGCGGAAGATCTGCTCCATCATGAGCTTGGTCCAGCCGTAGGGGTTGGTCGCGCCGGGCGTGGGAGAGTCCTCGCGGATCGGCACCGATGCGGGGTCGCCGTAGACGGTGGCCGACGAACTGAAAACGATGTTCTTGCAGCCGTTCGCGGCCATGACTTCGCAGAGGGAAATGGTGCCGGTGATGTTGTTGCCGTAATAGGCGAGAGGGATGCTGGACGATTCGCCGACGGCCTTGAGCGCGGCGAAGTGGATGACGGCACCGATGAGGCCTTCAGCCTTGAACACGGCGTCGAGCGCGGCGCGGTCGCGGATGTCGGCCTTGTGGAACGAGGCGGCCTTGCCGGTGATCGTCGCGACGCGGCGCAGGCTCTCTTCGCTGCTGTTGCAGAGGTTGTCGACTACGGTGACGGCGTGTCCGGCGTTCAGGAGTTCGACGCAGGTGTGGCTGCCGATAAAACCCGCGCCGCCGGTGACTAAGATCTTCATGGAGGCTCCTTTCAAAACGCATTCTAGTTTACAGCATCCGGCGGCGAAAACAAACCGGAAGTTTGTCACTTGCGCGGCAAACGAGCTCTAAGCATTGAATCCGGTTGCGAACACAGTAAGCGGATGATAAATTATTTCATGTTGTTATGTCTTTTAAAGCGGGCGGGGCTGGTGCGACACTAAGGAGCAGAGCGGATATGAAAAGAATCGGATTGCGGTCGGTGACCATGGCGATAGTGTTTGGGCTGGGTTGCATCGGGCTGGCTTCAGGGGCGCAGTATTTCACCGATGCGGGCGGGCCTTTGGCGTGGGACACAGCCACCGCGGACTGGGCAGATGCGAGCGGCGGCCCGTACTCTGGAATATGGACGAACGGCGACGCGATCTTCGAGGGCACAGCCGGAACGACAACCGTCAGCGCTGTTTCGGCCAATTCTATAACCTTTAGCGTGGCCGGCTATACGCTCTCCGGCGGCGTGGTGACGCTGACCGGCCCCCTGATTGTCGCCGGCAACAATGCGGCGATCAATTCCTTCATCGCAGGCAGCTCGGGACTGACGAAGAGTGGCGCGGGTGGCACGCTGACTCTCGGCGGCACGAACACCTACAGCGGCGGCACGACCGTCAGCGGCGGCACGCTGGCCGTCAGCGCGGACAGCCAACTGGGCTTGGCTGGCGAAGGGATCACGCTCGCGGGCGGCACGTTGCGGGTGAACGGGACGCTGAACACGATCACTCGGCCTCTGGCTCTGGGCACAGGCGGCGGGATAATCAGTTTGGGGACGTACCTGAACTACAACGGACCGATCACGGGAGGCACGGGACTCGCGTGCAGCGGAAGCGACTTCATCTTGGGGCCTCCGTCGGCCAACAACATCGGCACCTTCACATTGAATGGCTCCCGTCTGTTCGTGAACAACGCCAACGCCATCGCGAACAACGCCACGCTCACTATCACGGGTACCGGCCGGCTCGTTTTTCAGAGTTCCGCCGCGCCGACGGCGCCGGCAAACCCGATGAGTTTTGCCAACGGCTGCGGCGTGGGTATCCGCACCGGCACCCCTGCTGACCTGACGCTCAGCACGACGAACGCCACCTTCCCGGCGTCGGGCGCCTTCGTCTTCAACAACGACGATCAGGCCACCCGCGGTATCACGGTGAACGGCAACTGGCCGGCGCTCACCGGCGCCCTGAATCTCCAAGTCGGCGGCGGCAACGCGACCGTGGGCACTGTCACGATGAACGCCACACTCAGCGGCGCAAGCACACTCACGAAATCCAACCCTGGCGTCTTGGTCTTGGCAGGCTCCAACTCCATTACCGGCGGTTTGATTGTTGACAGTGGCTCGGTGAAGCTCGGCAACGACTATGGCTTGGGTGTGACCAACGGTCTGACCGTGAAGAACGGCGCGAGGCTTGACTTGTCTGGCTATAGCCCGAAAATTTCGGGTTTGTCGGATACGATCAGCATGGGCGCGCTCGGCACGGCTCTGGTCACCAACACCGGTGCCGAAGCCACGCTGACGATCACGCGTGCGAGCCAGACCTTCGGCGGAACCATTGCGGGACCGATCAACCTTGTCATTCCCGCGGGCGGAAGCGGCTATCAGATCTTGAGCGGAACCAATTCGTATACGGGCCTGACCACGGTCTACTCGGCGCTCGAAGCATGGAGCACCAATGCGCTGGGCGCGACAAGCGCCGGTACGATCCTCACCAATGGTTCGACACTGGTGCTGAAAGGCACGTCTAACCCCATGACTTACGCGCCCGAACCGCTGATCATCTACAACTCGTCTTACCTCGGCCTCAACGTCGACGCCACTCTGCGGGACGCGGTTTGGACGGGCCCGGTCACGTTGGCTTCGGGCGCGACTTTGAACGTGCAGCTGCAGGGGGCCAACACGTCTTCCGTAACGGTGGTCTCTGCGATCACGGGCGCGGGCGCGATCGTCAAGGCGGACGCCAAGCTGACCTTGAAATTGTCCGGCACGAACGACTACAGCGGCGGCACGACGTTGGGCGCCGGCAATCTGATCTTGGGCAGCGCGACGGGCCTGGGCACAGGGCCGGTGACCTTGACTTCCGGTCTGCTCGACCTCAACGGTAACGGCGCCGTGATCGGCTCGCTCAGCGGCGGCGCGAACAGCGTCATCGTCGATTTCAGCGCGGGGACGGGAACCACCAACACGCTGACGGTCAACCAGACTATTGCGGGAAACATGCTGGGCTCCGTCTCGAACGGCCTGAACAAGACGCTCTCCTTTGTGAAGAGCGGCAACGCTGTCCTGACCCTGAGCAACACCAACACCTTCCAGGGGCCGGTCACGATCAATGGCGGCACGCTCCGGTTGGGCGTCGCGGCCGCGCTAACCGGTAACGTCGCCACCGTCACCGTGAACAGCGGCGGCACGCTCGACCTCTACTCGCAGAGCCTCAACTACAACTCGCGTACGGTCGTCATTGCAGGCCCCGGCGCTTCGGGGCAGAGCGGCGCGCTGGTCAACACGGCCAACGGTGCCGAGGCGCAAGTCTATAACCTGACGCTAGCAGACGACGCGACGATCGGCTCCACCGGCAACAAGCTCAACGTCTACGGTACGCTCAACGGCGGCGGCCATGTGTTGACCGTCGCGGGAACGGGCGAGATCAACATCCGCCCGAACAACGGGTTTGCAAATCTCGCGGGGGTTACGATCAACTCCGGCCTGTTCCGCCTCGAGAGCAACCAGGGCTGGACCGGCACCTATACGGTCAACGCGGGCGGCAAGCTCGACACCTACGGCACGCCACGCACGGAGGCTGGCAACGTGGTTCTCAACGGCGGACGCCTGCTGAACGGCGGCACGGGACAGATGCCAGCCACGTGGACGGGCGCATTCAGCCTGACCGGCACCTCCGTGGTGGACACGACGGGCGGAAACAGCACGATCTCCAACGCGGTGTCGGGTGCCGGTGCCCTAACGAAAATCGGCACGAACACCCTTGCGCTGTGCGGCGCCTGCAGCTTCGGCGATGCGCTGTGCGTGTCCAACGGCACGGTGACGCTGAACGGCTCGATGGCGCACGCCAACGTGACCATCGCTAGCGGGGCCACCCTGAACGGCAGCGGGACGGTGCATGCCCGGGTCGTGAACGGTGCGGCGGACAAGACGGTCGTCAACGGGACGCTGAACCTGTCCGGCCTGACCTTGGATCTGGATGTCACAGGGTCGCTCATCGGGAAAGGGCCCTTCACGCTGGTTGACGCCACGGGCGGCACGCTGGCGGGCCGTTTCGCCGCTGTGCTCGATGTGCCTGCGGGTCACAGTGTGGCCTACACCGGGACGAAGGTGGTGCTGCTCTCGTCTGGCACGCTGATTGGATTGAAGTAGAGCCCGGCGATTTCTGCCCTTGTGCCAAAGGCTGTCGGTATACGGGGATGCCGCTGCGTGTGACCGGGCATCCGCGTGACTGCTGCAAGGGTTAATCTCCGCATGACGTATAGATAATTATGAAAACAGCAACGGCGTCGGTTCTTCTATCTTTAGCGGGGCTTTGTGTGCAGGCGAGCGACCGCATCTTTGCGCCCGACAGCTTCTGGTATCAGCCTATTCCCAAGGATGCGCCGCTGCACCCGAACTCCACGAATTTCGTCGCGGAGTTCCGCCGGCAGATCAAGGCCTACTACGGCACCGTCAGCATCAACACCGTCTCCTATGCCTGCCCGATTTATGTTGTCGGTCCGGACGTCAAACCAGTGACAGTGACCGAGTGGGACGCCCAAAAGAAAGGCTTTAAGGACAAGAGGCTCGCGGCCCAATGGCTCGCTGTGCCGATTCCCGATTACGCTGCGCAGGCCGACGGGACCGATGCGGAAATGTGCATTTATCAGCCCTCCTCTGACTCGCTGTGGGAGTTCTGGCAAACGCGCAAGGTGGACGGCCAGTGGCAGGCGTGCTGGGGCGGCGGCATGCGGAACGTTTCGAAGAATCCCGGCATTTGGGAAAATCACTACGGCACCACCGCGACCAGCCTGCCCTTTATCGGCGGGCAGCTCACGCACGCGGAGCTGCGGCGCGGCGTCATCGAGCATGTCATGGGCATCGCCTTGGTTGACGCCGAACATTACACGGTCATCTCA
>CAYSXF010000025.1:0-13478 GCA_964434815.1 uncultured Lentisphaeraceae bacterium | reverse complement strand
GTCCAGAGTCGATAGTCTTCCAAAACGCCCCGGCTCGCTTGGCGGTCAGATCAATTAACCGACCGCGGATGATCAGCCCCGCCGCCGAGGAAGGCGCGGTCACGAAACACAGGAACGGCTGGTTGCGCGAAACGCCGTCCGTGAAAAGCGCTTCGTCGCCGCCGACGGTCTCCACCTGCGTGCCATCGGTGGGTTCGATGATGAAGCCCCCGTCGGGGAAGCGGCGACCCACGTCGCTGTCGGACACAGCACGCACGAAGACTGAATTGTTTTTCCTCTCCCAAATCACAGGCACAGCCAGGCTGCCGTCGTCGCCGTTGATGGCGATGTGGTGTGAGATTAAAAAGCGAATGGGCTTGCCTTCCCGAACCGACAGGGACAGACGGAGCTCATGCGTATCATCCGGCGCGGACGCGACCACTTCGATCAGGCCGCCCCGATATTTGTAGACCCAGCGGCAGGAGTCCGGGCTCATGGCAAACGCCGAAGGGACGCCCAGCAAGCGCCAGGCACCGTCGGTGTCGATGAATACCCTCTGCCCGTGGCTTCTGAAAAGTCCGAGATAACTGTGGCAAGTGGAAAGAAAGCGGTTGATGCTCACATGGCCCTGGGTGACCATCGAGTGGAACACGCCGCCCATCCAAACGGTGGAGGTCAGGGCGGCTTCGTCAGGCGTGAGCGAGCCCCCTGTGCGCAGAATCTGTCCGTGCGGCCGGAGCACTTCCAGTTCCTTCGGCTTGAGCACCACATGGGTATTCTCGTCCGTAAAAAACGACAACAGCCGACCGCCCGCATGTTCCGCATGGCGTGGCGCCTCGCCAAAAAAAGCGCGGATTTCCGCCGCATCGAGTTCCTCCGTTTCCAAGAGCGGAGCGGCGGTGAACAGGCTGAGCGCGGGTCTTGACTCGGCGGGATCAGTCGGCCATGGCGGACAAACCGCTTCCGGCAGCGACAAAGCGGATTCGATCAAGCTGGCATCAGCCGCAGAGGTTACAGTGGTCTTGTCCGCCTGAAACCAGCCGAAGAACCCGCGCCTTGCCTTCGCTCCCGGTTCCAGCACGAGAGGCTCGTCCTGAATGGCAACCAGAGAATGCTCGTGTTGCAGCCGTTTTCCGGGAAGCCCAGAGGCCAGAGCGACAGGTTCCCGCCCCGTACGTTTGGCGAGGCTGTAGAACTGCAGGGCGTCAGTCGAATAGGACACGCCTTTCCCGAGCGAGCCGATGACGGTCCACGGGAACCGCCCGCCCATCGCCTGGTTCTGCCGCGAGGCCACCGCAATGCCAGCCCGAGGATGCTCGAGCGGGGTATGGTCCACATAGTGGCACACATAGTATTCATTGAGCCGCACCGCGCCATAGTGTGCGAGGGCGAAGTCCTGCGTGTGGATCAAATCGCACGCCACCGCATCAGCTCCCGTGTTTTCCAATTCCACATGCCAGAACCAAGCAGGGGCAGATTCCGCCAGCAGGAACCGCAGGCGGAAGATCAGGCTTCCCCATGTTCCGCAGGCCACCACGCCCCGGTCACAAGCCTGATAGGAAGCGGGACTGCCGGGCCCCAGCAAGGAAATTGACTCGGCCGTCTTTCCGAGGCGGCGCAGGTAGATGTTCGCCAAGCCGCCCTCGGCCTCGTTGCCGAGGTGAGCGTTGAACAGGATGTCGCCGCAGTCCATCCGCCGGACGGAGCCGTTGGCATTCAGTTCGACGCTCAAGCCCGAGGGGCTGGCGGCACGAAAAGGGAAACCAGCGGATTTAGGCGTTTTCATCACTCCTGCGGGTTTTTTATCTTATACTGTTCCGCGTAACTGGCGAACTCGTCGAGACGAGCGACCACTGCGGCGTAAGACGAGATTGCCTGGAACTGGTTAATAATCAGTGAAAAGGCTCCCAGCAGGGTGGAGAAGGCCATCGCAGACTGGCCAATCAAACCGAACTCGACCTTCCGCTGGATAAACAGCGGCGCGACGATGAGCACGGGGATTAGCTGGATGAGGTAGTTGTAGCCGGTGGAAAAGAAGTTGAGGTTACGGTTCACCGCGATAATGCGGTGGAGGTTGAAGACTAAGCGGTCGATGTAGATGTTGAGGCGTTCCCTGACTTTCGCCTCCGCGCCCGAGGCGGCGATCTTCTCCGCTTCATCGCGGGTGTGGATGAGTCCGGCTCGGAAGTTAGCCTCGAGGTCGGACTGAAGGTAGTTCATACGAATCAGCGGCCTCCCCAGCCAGATTGCCAGACCCGAACCGGCGAGCGCATAGACCACGGCGACCACGAAAAGTTTCGGGCTGATTGTCCACATGACGCCGGAAAACGAGATCACGGTTAGAGTCCCGTTGAGCAGCATCAATATGAAGGAAAGCGTGGTGGTGGTCACCTGCTTGATGTCTTCGGTTATTCGTTGGTCCGGGTTGCTGATCGTTTCCTCGCTTCGAAGGTGCAAGTAGAGGTGTCTGTCGATGTAGACCCCGGTGGCGCGGTGAGTGAGCCAGTCACGCCATAACAGCCCGAGCCTTTCCTCGGTGAAACGGAACAGCACGGCGGTGACCGTCGAGCCGGCGAAAACGGCGACATAGAACCAGGCGAAACGCACGAAGCCGGCGGTATCGCGGGCTTCGATGGACGACATGAAGAAACGGCAAATGTAGCTATTGACGACGTTCAGGCCGTTAATGCCAAGCATCAGTAGCAACAGCGCGGCCATGAGCAGGCTCGCCTTGCCGCCCACCGGCGATCTCAGAAGATTGCCGACAGCTCCAAAGAGGCGGCGAAGCTTGTGTTGGATGATGGTGGCGTTTTGCTTGTTCACTGAAGTTACTTGAATAGGGTTCGACTTCTTCTCTAGCCGCTGTGGGTCACTATAGCACCGCAAGGGCGGCTGTGGAAGACCTCGCAGGAACATTTCCTTCTTTTCCCAACGCCTTGACCCGGAGTTGCCGCTGCGCTAACATGGGCACATTCAAGCCGTCTGCGTCACGCGCAGGCGGCACACGCCACCTTGGAGACGCTATGAAACGGATTGCGCTGCTCGTGTCCCTCTTCACCTCACTCTGTGCTTCTGCCGCGCAGGACGCCGCCCTGCCGCAGATCGGCGCGCAGGTCTTCATCGAGCCCGGACAGACCGCTAAGGACGTCGACGACTGGTTCCGCATCCTCGAGCAGAACGAGATGACGGTCTGCCGCATCCGCATGTTCGAGACGCACATGCGCAAGCCTGGCGGCACGTGGGACTTCTCGCTCTACGACGAGGCTTTCCGCGCCGCCGCGCGCCATCACGTCAACGTGTTCGCGACGCTCTTCCCGGCGGACGAGACGGTCGGCGGTTTCAAATATCCGAAGAGCGAGGCGCACCTGGCCGAAATCGCCGAGTACGTCAAACAGCTCGTCACGCATTTCAAGACCTTCCCCGCGCTCTACGGCTGGGTGCTGCAGAACGAGCCCGGAACCGGCGGCTCGTATCCGGACAACGACCTTTCGCGCCGCCTACGCACAGAGTGGCAGGCCGCTCGCCCGAAAGCCGACTACACCAGCAAAGGCTTCAAAGAGGCGAATTTCGACTATGAGGAATTTCAGCGCTACTACACCACCTGGTTCCTCAACTGGTATGCACAGCAGGTCCACACCTACGACCCCGGCCGCCACCTGCACGTGAACAACCACGCGATCTTCTCCAACTTCCCCGAGTACGACTTCCCCGCGTGGCGCACGTTCCTCACCACGCTTGGCGCGTCCGCGCACCCGAGCTGGCACTTCTCGATGTTCCGCCGCGAGCAGTTCGTCCTCGCGATGTCCGCGAACGACGAGATCATCCGCTCCGGCGCGGGCCCACTGCCCTTCTGGCTCACCGAGCTTCAGGGAGGCAACAACCTCTACAGCGGCGGCAAGCCCATCTGCCCCACAAAAGAGGAGACATCCCAGTGGCTTTGGACCACCCTCGGCGCGGGAGCGAAGGGCGTAATCTTCTGGGCGCTCAATCCGCGCGCGGCTATCGACGAGCCGGGCGAGTGGGCGCTCATCACCTTCCAGCGCGAAGCCTCCGACCGCCTGACCGCCGCGCATGAGGTGATCCGCACGCTCAAGCAGAACGCCGGTCTCATCGCCAACGCCAAACCGCTGCACTCCGGCGTCACGCTGCTTCTGGCGCGCGAGGCCTTCTGGACCGATAAGAAGCAGAAGTTGCCGGGGATGAAAGAGGATTATGAAGCGCGTGCAGGCGGCGCGCCCATGAAGTCCGCCATCGCCTGGTACGAGGCGCTCATGGAGAACGGCATACCCGCCGACCTCGTGGAGATGGACGCCTTCGATTGGAATCAGGCGAGCTACAAAGGGCAAGTCGTGATCCTCGCCCACCAGCTTGCGCTTCCGTCGCGCGACTGGCCGCGCCTCTCGCGTTTCACCGAGCGCGGCGGCAAGCTGATCGTCGAGGGCGCGACCGGCTATTTCGACGAGCACCAGGTGTGCGTCATGCAGACCGGCTTCCCGCTGGCCGACCTGCTCGGCGGCAGCATCAGCGAATTCAAGGCGCTCGGCGAGCGGTTCGAGGTGAAGCTCAACGACGGGCCTACGCTTCCCGCACACCTCTGGCGCGGCACGATCAAGAACGCCTCCGGCACGCCGCTTGCGGCCGCAGACGGCGAGGTTTTCGCTACGCGCCACGCGTTCGGACAGGGCGAGACGCTCTGGATTCCGTCGCTGCTCGGTATGGGCGCATGGCAGCGCGACAACGCGCCGCTCGCGCAACTGGCGCGCCGCGAGACCCTCGCCGCAATTCCCGCGCTGCCGGTGCTCTTCAAGCAACAGGAGCATCTGGCATTGCTTAAGACACTGGTCTCCGGCAACGGCTTCATCACAGTCATTGTCAACAAGGACAAGCAGACCAAGAAGCTGCCTCTTGTCGTGAAGAAAGGCCTCGCACCGACCCTGCTTTTCGCAGACAAAGGCGGTCGCATCTCCGCCTCCTCCGCCACCCTCGCGCCCGAAGAGACACTCGTGGCCAAGTGGGAGTAGAGGTGAGGAGATGACCGTTCTATTCCCTCCATGACTCATCACTCTTGCCCGCTGCATAGGGGCGAACAGTTTCGGTGAGCCGCTAACGCGTTGCTGCTGTGATGGGGATTGACGGAGAAAGACATGATGGTACAACTTGCCAGATGCATCCGGCGGCGGATGGCGGACAAGGCGGATACGCTGACGTTCGCCAGTTGTCACGAGCCACCCGATGCTTTTGCCGGCAACTCTGCGGCTCTCTACGTCCACATTCCGTTCTGCCGAGACCTGTGCCCTTACTGCCCGTACAATAAGGTCAGGTACGAACCTGATCTTGCCGCCCATTACCACCAAGCGCTTCGCACAGAGATCCGGCGCGCCGGCGAACGGTATGGGAGGCTGGATATCAGCTCGCTGTATTTCGGCGGTGGCACGCCCACGCTCATGCTGGAGAAACTGGGTGATGTGATGAACGATATCCGGGAATGTTTCACCATGACCGGCCCAGCCGCCATCGAGACCACGCCGGCCAACCTCACGCCCGAAACGGCGGAACGGTTACGCCGTCTGGGATTCGGCTTGGCCAGCCTCGGTGTACAGAGTTTTCAAGACCGCTTCCTCCGGCAGATCGGACGTCCCTACGACGGCACCACAGCGGCGCGCGCCTGTGCCATTCTCAAGGACGCGGGGTTCCCGACGCTGAACTTAGACTTGATGTTTGCTCTGCCAGGACAGACCACTGACAACCTGCGCCGGGATCTGCTGGACGCCATCAGTCACGGGCCGGATCAGATCACCTGTTACCCGCTTTTCACCTTCCCCTATGCCTCCGTGGACCGCTGGGTCACCCAGAACCGGGTTGTCATCCCAAAGCAGCGGCAGCGCTGGCGCATGTACCGCGTGATCTGCGATACGCTAGCGGAGTACGGCTATGTGCGGGCTTCAGTCTGGAGCTTCATCCGCCAGGGCGCCGCGGCGTTCTCATCCGTGACGCGCGACCGCTACCTCGGCTTCGGCACCGGCGCAGCCTCCTACAACGGACACCAGTTCACCTTCAACACCTTTTCGGTGCCAGCCTATAACGAGGCCATGGAGGGCGGCCGCTTTCCGACCGCAATCAGCATGCCCGTGAGCACCCGGCTGGAGCGCATGTTCTGGCTGTACTGGCGACTCTATGAGACGCGCTTCCCAAAAACCGCATACCGCGACTTCTTCGGCTCCGACCCTGAGCTCGATTTCGCTGGTGTCTTCCGACTACTGCGGCTGCTGGGATTTGTCGAGAAGGAGACGGACGAGTGGCTGACGCTGAACACCCGGGGCTGCCACTGGGTACACCTCGCGCAAAACCTGCTTGCCCTCAACGATATCAACACCGTCTGGACAGCAGCGCGCGCCGTGCCGTTCCCAGAGAGGATAGAACTGTGATGAATGTCCTCCCGAAGGCACCGATGCTCCAGCTCCGGTCGGCTCGAAGTAACACGGCCCATTCCTGGCTCCGTTTGGCGGTATGAGATGAACAACAAACGGCCGAATGGGGAGAGAGAATTTGTCATGATATCATTTGCACACCGGATGACGTCCGCCGCCATAGTTTAT
The DNA here is from genome assembly GCA_964434815.1 of uncultured Lentisphaeraceae bacterium. Taxonomy (GTDB): domain Bacteria; phylum Verrucomicrobiota; class Kiritimatiellia; order RFP12; family UBA1067; genus CAYSXF01. The sequence goes on along the minus strand of CAYSXF010000025.1, from coordinate 6,903 downwards.
ATCGCCTGCCTAGTGCTCGCCATTCCGACTTCGGCCGCAGAGGTGGAGGGAGCCGATGGCGGAACGACCTATGCCAAGAACGGGAATACCTACACTGTCCGGCATGTGTTCCAAAGCTCCTGCCAGGCGGAGGATCTTCTGGCCGTCTGTTTCGAATTCAAGCATTTGCATAAATTTTACCGAGAATCGAAAGTGCGGCTGATCGAATCGGGGCCGAACTGGCAGACGGTGGAATACAGGGCCGACTACACCATCTGCTCATCCACCGCCGTTTACAAAAAGACGCTGGTCCGGACGCAGGGAAAGGTCTCCTTCACCATGCTCAGTTGCCAAGTGTCCGGCTGGGGATTGCCCGGCATGACGGCTTCGTCCGGAAGCTACATGGTCAAAGACGACGGCAAAAACCGCACGCTCACTTATGAGCAGAGCGTGACGCTGGACCGTGAGATCGGAGCGCTGGACTGGTTACTGATCAAGAATAAGACCAAGGCCTTCTTCGCCGACTTCGAGGAGTATGTCCGGCAGCAGGATAAAACATCTACGCAGGAAAAGCTCACCCCTCCCGAAAAAAAGTCCGCGTCCCCCCTGACAAGGAGCCATAGATGAACTGGAAAGCCGCAACCCAAAGCATCTTGTATGGCGCGTGGTATCTCGCTCAGACCCGACTGTTGCGCCGTCGCATTCCCTTCATCGGCGGTTTTGTCCTGACTGAAAAATGCAACCTGAGCTGCGCCCACTGCACGGTCGCCAATACCGGCATTCCGGATATGACCTGGGTCGAGGTCTGCCATGGATTGGAGATCTTCCGGAGCAAGGGCATCCGGCTGCTTGCGATCACCGGCGGCGAACCGATGCTCTGGCGCGACGGCGACCGCGGGTTGGAGGACGTGCTCGCGCAGGCCCGGCACCTGGGGTTCCAGGTCATCAGCCTCTACACCAACGGCACCCTGCCTCTGGAGACGTCAGCCGACACAGTCTTCGTGAGCCTTGATGGCCTAAAGGCTAACAGCGAACGCCTGCGCGGCAATTTCTATGACACCGTGCTGGAGAATATCCGCCGCTCGACGCATCCGAACCTGATCATCAACTGCACCATCAACCGCCGGAATGCGGGCGAGCTGGAGGAGTTTACCGACTTCGTGACGGCGATCCCGCAAGTCAAGGCGGTCTCCTTCTATTTCCACACACCGTACTACGGCATGGACGGCCTGTTCCTGAACCTGGAGGATAAGCGGCCGATCATTGACCGCATTCTAGCGCTCAAGCGCCGGTACCCGATCTGCAACTCCGCCGCGGCACTGCGTGACGTGCAACGCGATTCATGGAAACGCCCCACAGACATCTGCGTGGTCTATGCGCGCAACCGAGAATTCCGCTGCTGCCGCGCCTTCGGCAACCGCGAGGCCTGCGACAACTGCGGTTACATGGGCTACCCAGAAATCCTGTCGCTGCTGAAACTGCGCCCAAGCTCAATCAAAGAAGCGCTTGCGTACCTGCCGAAGGCTTAAGAAATCGGAGGGAAGGGCACGGAGAAAATGACGAGGGGCAAGGGACAGGTCTTCAGTCCAATTGCTATTGGCGGATTACGCTACCGACGCTGGGCGCAGGACGCATAAGCGGCTTGCGGCGGAGCGGCGGGACACCTGAAAACCGGACAGCACGGGCTATGTCAACACGCGGGGCGAGGTGAAAGGGCTGGGGCCAATTCAGCGGGAACTGTTTGACGCCCGGCGTTGACGCTGGGAGCCAAACGCCGTATGCTGGAGCCGCTTTCCGGTCGGGAAGGGAAAACCGCACAGGCGGACAGGCGCGGGTGCGCCTGCCCGGAGAACCGCGGAGGGCCGGATGTGTGCGCTGAAGGAAGAATGAACCCCCATGGAAAAGGAACTTTCGAAATGAAACTGCAACTTGTTTTTTCCGCGATCGCACTGGCGGCCGCATCACTGACGGCCACCGCTGCCGAGCTGCCGAAGCCTGATGCCGACGGATGGATCTCGCTGTTCAACGGCGCGGACCTCACCGGCTGGGAGGGGTTGCCTGGCTATTGGTCTGTCGCTGATGGCACCATTCAGTGCAAAGAAACGAAAGCGACCTCCAAGCAGAGCGACCTGATTTTGTCTGCGTCGAAAGCCAGCCCTGAAAAATTTGCCAATTTCGAATTGCACTACAGTTGGCGGATGGTTTCTCCCGGCGGCAATTCCGGCGTGCAGATTCGCAGCGTCATTGACCGTCCCGACATGCTGCACGCGGGCGGATACCAGGCTGACATTGATGCAAAAAACAATTACACCGGAATCATTTATTGTGAGGGTGCCGCGGCTGGCGGCCGCGGCATCATGAGCAACCGCGGCGAGAAGACGCTTTGGGACGAGAACAACAAACGTTCCAGCACAAAGTTTGAAAAGACTGGCGACGAACTCAAGAAAGCCATCAAATCCCAGGGCGGATGGAACGACTGCGTCGTCGTAGCGAACGGCACTCGCATCACCTACACAATCAACGGCGTGCTCATGACCGACATGACCGACAACAGCCCGAAGGGCCGCAAAGATGGCGTCATCGCTCTCCAGATGCACGCCGGCTTCGACATGACGATCGAGTTCAAGGATTTCAAGATCAAGATGCTGCCGTAAGGAATCGTCGCGCTGAAAAACGCCGCGCCGCAAATTCGGATAGGATATATACGTTGCGTTCCGAACAGACATGCGCGGGTGTACCTGCCTGGAGAACCACGGAGGGCCGGATGAGCACGGTTGCCGGAGGTGTCATACCCGTGTTATGGAGGTTGGAGTGAAGAAGCCAAAACGCATGCCGTCGTTCGCCTTAATTCCTTTCTTGCTTGTGTGGTTGATCTGCGGCCCCGCCCTGTCGGCTGAGAAGGATTCGATCGCGGAGACATGCAAGCGTCTGAAGCAGCAGTGTGAGGCCGTCAACGTTGAGGCGGTGAAACTGGCTATCGATGACATGGGAAAAAGGTTTCCCGGCCGTTACGACGCGGCGAAATACCGCCCGTCTCTTGATGAATTTGCGCGGAACCGCGAGGCGCTGATCAAATCGTTTGGTGAATGTAAGGGGGAGGAAGTCGACCGTGCTGTGAAGCTGCTGGCGGGGGTGCGCGCTGCGCTGCTGGCGAATCCGTTGCTGGACGGGGAGAAGATTCTGTTTGTCCGGCGCAATATTGCCAGCGGTGCGCGGCAGGATGTGAGAAACGACGAGAGTATCAAACAGAAACTGGGCTTTATCTCGCTTAACAGTCATTGTCATGTCACGATTGCCAGGAAAGGCTGGAATGACGAGATTGCGGTCCTCAGCGATTTGCGCAACCAGCCGAAGATCACGACGTTATACAAGCCGGACCGGGATGTGATTGTACGTGACATCGACTTGGATTTTGCCGGCAACCGACTGCTGTTTTCAAGTCTCGACGCTAACCGGCAATGGGCGGTGTTTGAGGTCGGCGCTGACGGGAAGAACGTGAAGCAAGTGTCACCCGCGGAATATCCGGATGTGGAATGGTTTGATGCGAACTATCTGCCCGACGGGCGGGTGATCATGATGTCAACGGCCTCTTACCAGGGATTGCCGTGCGAGGGCGGGAGCAAACCGATGGCGACGATTTACCTGATTGACCCGCCAACAAAGAAGGTGCGGCGGTTGACTTACGAGCAGGACAGCGATTACACGCCGTCGATCACCGGCGATGGGCGGATTCTTTATACGCGGTGGGAGTATTCGGACTTGCCGCATTATTTCTCGCGGATTCTGATGACGATGAACCCGGACGGGACAGCGCAACAGTCGGTGTACGGGAGCGGTTCGTATTATCCGACGACGCTGCTGCACGCACGGTCGATTCCGAATGACCCGAACCGGATCATCGGCATTGTCGGCGGTCACCATGATGTGCCGGAGGTTGGGAGGCTGGTCCTGTTTGACACATCGTTGTCGCGGCGGTATCCGTTCAAGGTTAAGCCGAAGGATAAGATTTGGGGGAAGGAATTAACCTTGCTGCGGATTTCAGTCGTCTTGCCGAAGGAGGAGACGGGTTGCGTGGCGGAAATTCCCGGCCGGGGCGAAACGGTGGAGGGCGATGTCTGCGACACGCAAACCGGCAATCAGTGGGAGCGCGGGAAACCGTTTTTCATCCATCCGTGGCCGCTGGACGGCACGTATTTTCTGGTCAGTGCCAAGCTGAAGCGGGATTCGCTGTGGGGCATCTATCTGGTGGATTTGTTCGACAACATGACGCTGCTCGCGGAGGCGGAAGACGCCGCGTTTTTCGAGCCGGTGATGTTCGCGCCGCGCGAACGACCGCCGGTGATCCCGGACCGGGTGCGCTTGTCGGAGAAAACGGCCACTGTTCACATCGCCGATATCTACTCCGGCCCGGGACTCCAGAATGTCCCGCGCGGCAGCGTGAAGTCGCTCCGTGTGTTTGCCTATCATTTCAATTACTTGGGAACCGGCGGCGATCAGTTTCTCGGCCTGCAGTCGGGCTGGGACATCAAGCGGATTCTCGGCACGGTGCCGGTGGAGGCGGATGGCTCCGTCTGTTTTGAGATCCCTGCCAACACGCCGGTTTCGCTGCAACCGCTGGACGGCGACGGGGCGGCGTTGCAGGTGATGCGGTCGTGGCTGGTGGGTATGCCGGGCGAGCGCGTGTCGTGCGCGGGGTGTCATGAGGATAACCGGAGTTCGGTCCCGACAGGGCGGGTGCTGGCCGACCGGATACCGGCGCGGGCGTTGCAGCCGTGGTATGGGCCGGTCAGACCGTTTTCGTTTGCGCTGGAAGTTTATCCGGTGCTCCAGAAGTACTGCGTGGGTTGTCACACCGGGAAGAATGCGCCGGTTCGAAAAAGTGACCAAGGCGGCGTCGCCGGCAAAGAAACACGGTTGAGCATGGACAATGCGCAGGAAGCTCATGCGGCGATCCATCCCTACGTGCGCCGGCCCGGACCTGAGAGCGACCTGATGATGTATTATCCGATGGAATACCATGTTTCGACCAGCCCGCTGATCCAGATGTTGAAAAAAGGGCATCATGGCGTGAAGCTCGACACGGAGGGATGGGAAAAGTTCTTCGCGTGGATTGATCTGAATGCGCCGTTCAAGGGCAAGTGGAATCCAAGCGATTACAAGGGGCAGAACCAAAAGACCCGTCGGGCGGAGATGGCGAAGCTCTACGCCAACACGACCGACTGTCCCGAAGACGAGTACGATAAGCTGGAGGCCGATCAGAAAACACGCCCGGCGCCAGCGTTCATCACGACTGCTGCTGAACCAGCGCCGGCGGCCGACACTCTCACCGCGCCGGGCTATCCGATGAACGCGGACCAAGCGGCGGCCGCACAGAAGGCGCTAGGCGAGCTGCGCAAGGCCGTAGAACTTCCGAGCGGGCGGAAACTGGAATTTGTCCATATCCCGGCTGGATCATTCGTGATGGGCAGTCTGGATGGCGCGACGGATGAACGGCCGCGGGCGGTGGTCAAGATCGACAAGCCGTTTTGGATGGCAGCATGCGAAATCTCCAATGCGCAGTTTCATGAATTCGACGCGGCCCACGACTCCCGGTACATCGCGGCGCATGGAAAAGATCATAACAATCCCGGATACATCGCGAATCATGATAACCAGCCGGTGGCTCGCGTGACATGGAAGCGATCGGCGGAGTTCTGCGACTGGTTGAGCAAGCGGGCCGGTCTGAACGTGCGGTTGCCAACCGAGGCGCAGTGGGAATGGGCGGCGCGGGCGGGTTCTGCCGGCCGATTTTTCTTCGGCGGAGTGGATGACGATTTCAGCAAATGGGCCAACCTGGCTGACAGGCAGGTGCGATGGCAGATGGTCGGCTGCACCACTCAGGATGTCCAGAAACGCAGTCCGTATCCTCAGGAGTTGAATTTCCCGCTGCATGAAGAACGGTTTGAAGATAAATGGTTCGTGGTGGATTTCGTTGGTCAGTACCCTGCCAACCCCTGGGGGCTGAACGATGTGGTGGGCAACGTGAGTGAGTGGACCCGGTCCAGTTACCGTCCGTATCCGTACCGTGACGATGACGGTCGCAACGACGGCTCCCTGTACGAGCGCAAGGTTGTGCGCGGCGGTTCCTGGAACAGTCGTCCGCGTGACGCAGGTTCCTCGATCCGCATACCCTATGAGACGTACCAGCCCGTTCATGATGTTGGTTTCCGCGTCATCATTGAGGACTAATGGCAGGGTGCGCGGGCGCAGGACGCCAATTGTGCGCCGACCGTCTCGGATGTCTTCCCTGCGAACAGACCGGGCGCGTGCCTCTCAACGGCGCGCGAATTTTTGATCTTCGCGCTGCCCCGAACTATGCTAAACTGTGCACCCATACGGTGACATCTGTTTCAGCCCCGATCATAGACTTCCCTTACAACTTCTAACTTCCAACCTCTAACTTCTTACTTCATCCCATGAGCGCAACGATACTTGACGGAAAAAAACTCGCCGCCGACATGCGTGCGGACATCGCGAGCCAAGTGGCCAAACTCAAAGCCGCGCACGGCGTCACGCCGGGCCTGGGCGTCATCCTGATCGGCGTTGACCCGGCATCGACCTCGTATGTCACCGCCAAAGAGAAGGCGTGCGAAGAGGCGGGCATGTACTCGCAGGACGTGCGCGTGCCGGCCGAAACCACGCAGGCCGAGGCGCTCGCCCTCGTGCGGCAGATGAACGCCGACCCGCGCATCCACGGCATCCTCGTGCAGCTTCCCCTGCCCAAGCACATCGATGAAAGCGCTGTCATCAACGCCATCGCGCCGGAGAAAGACGTGGACGGCTTCACGCCCGTGAACGTGGGGCGCATGATCATCGGCGACACCTGCTTCCTGCTGCACGCCGCACGGCATCATCCAGATGTTGCTGAAAGCCGGCGTGCAGACG
>CAYSXF010000024.1:0-13540 GCA_964434815.1 uncultured Lentisphaeraceae bacterium | reverse complement strand
TTTCTCTTTACCGGCTTCCGGTTTTCCTTCTTTTATTTCCACACGAATGTGAAGCGGATGCGTGCGATGCCGGGAATGGCGGCGACGGACTCCAGCAGGCGGGCGAAGGGTTCGGTGTAGCCGCCGGGGCTGGCAGGGTCGGCGGCGTCCCAGACCTCGTTGGCGCGGCCGTAGTTCATCACGCTCTGCCCGAGAAGCGTCACCTCGCGGATGCCGTGACGGGCGAGCGCGTTGATTTCCGCGATGACTTCGCGGGCGGGGCGGCTGAACTCGGGGCCGCGCACGTCGGGCACGATGCAGTAGGCGCAGCGGCGGTTACAGCCGAGCAGCACGGTCACAAAGGCCGAGAACCCGGACTCGTTATGGGCGTCCGGCACATCCGGCGTGTCGTCGGGGCTGGAGATCTCATGGATATGGGTTTCCCCTGCCAGGACGCGTGCCACCAAGCGGGGAATGGCGCCGCACCGGCGCGTGCCGACCGTGAAGTCGAGGCCTGGGACTTTTTTGAAAATGTCTGCGCCGAGGCGCTGGGCCATGCAGCCCATCACGCCGATGATGCGGTCGGGGCGTTCGCGCTTGGAGGCGCAAAGCAAGCCGAGCTTTCCGAGCGCCTTGTCTTCTGCTTTGCCGCGCACGCTGCAGGTGTTGACGACGATCAGGTCGGCTTCATTCTCAGTGGCAGCTTGTTTGTGGCCGGCGGCTTCCAGCAAGGCGCAAACCGCTTCGGAATCGCGGACGTTCATTTGGCATCCGTAGGTGTGTAGGCTAAATTGCATAGGGGACATCAGTGTGCGCGTCAGGGCGCAGGGGATAGCTTAGGAGGTTGCTCTGCGGACGTTTTTTGTTCTTTGCGCTGACCTGAGATGTCAGTCAGGCTGTCGGCGATCTGTTCGATGATGTTGACGTAGGACCAGTCTGTCTTGTCGAGCGTGCCGAAAACCTTGAACTCCAGTAGCAGCCGCGTGAACGGCATCGTGACGAGGCGCGTGATGCGGCCGGCCCATGTTCGCTCTTTGAAAATATTGGCGCGCACCAGGAAGTCGAGCGCTTCGGTGTCGAGGTTGCAGGTGCCGCGGCCTTGCATGCTGAAGAGGTCGCCTTCGATCAGCAGGTTCTCCGTGCTGAGAACGCCGTCCTCGATGGTGAAGTTCATTGAGCCGGAAGACTGGTTCACGAGGGCGGAGACGCCGGGGACGGTGCGCGCAAGGTAGTCCGTGAAGCCAGCGAAGAGCGGCATGCGGCTGAGCACACCGTCGCTGATGCGCAGCTTGCCGTCGCCTGCGAGCGAGGCTGCGGTGCGGTTCCCTGCGCGGCCGACGAGGGAAACGCTGCCGGAAACAAGGCCGGCTCGCGCGTTGGTCGACAGGTTAAACGTCCGTTCGACATCGGAGAGGTTGACGCCGGCGAACGTGGCTCGCGTGGTGAAAAGGGTGGAGGTGGCCGCGCCGCCCGGAAAGAAAAACGCGATGTTGCCGGCGATTTTGCCGCCGCTCGCCGAGGAGCCGCACACGCTATCGAAGAGGGCGGAGTCGCCTTTCACAGCGAAATCGCTCGTCACGTTCTTCACAGGCATTCTGAAAATCGACCCGGCGGGAAAATCGATGTGGCCGGTGATGTCGTTGGTGATGGGGCTTTTTACTCTGTCTGCGGAGACAAGGCCTTTGGCGGTGACCGTCGGAGGGATGTCGCAGGCGATGGGCTTGAGTTCGCCGTGCTGCAAGATATCGACGACGGTTGCCAGCTCATGGACGTCCATGCTGGCTGTCGCATCGAACTCCACGCTTTCGTTTTCCTCGCGGTACACGAGTTTTCCCGCGAGCGGGCCGGTGGCGCTCTCGGCTTGAAGAGGGCCGACGACGACGGTCGTGTAGATGTTCGTGCCATAGGCGCCGAGCGTGCCCTTGGCGTACTTCATCGGCACCGAGCGGTAGTCGCACGGCCCGACGTCCAGCGAGAGCAGGAGGGAGAAATCGGTGTTGTCGATGTTCACGGTGAACGCAGCCTCCGCATTCACCGGACGTTCGATTTTAGAGAAGGAATTCACATGCTTGACGGCTGCGCGGGAGTGCAGGGCGACGAGCAGCGGCAGGATATTGGCGGGAAAGGCTTGGCCTTTGACGTCGCCGTCGACGAGGCGCGTGGAGAGGTTGAGCGTGACATACCCGGCGATGCTCATGGTGAATTCTTTGTCAGGCCAAAGGATGGTCACATCGGTCACGCTGATCTGGGGGTTCTCCATCGCCACCGTCGCACTCAGCCGCTCGGCTTTGATGCCGAGGATATTGGCCTTTTCGACAGTCAAAGGGAATGGCGCGAGGGTAGGCAGCCGGATTTCTGTCCTTGCGGCCGAATTGGTCCCATGCTTGGGGGGAAGCGACGGCATGCTGATGTTTCTGACTGTGATGCCGCGGATGCGGTCGCTCATCGGCAGTTGAGGCAGAAGCGAGACGTCGAGCGTGATTTCATCGGCCGACAGGAGGGCCGTGTCCACCACCCGTTTGGGGAACGCTTTCACCTGATAAAGATGAAGGCCGCTCTTCAGGCTATAAGAGGCCCGTCCGATGCGGAAGAGGTAGTCATCCGACGAAAGCGCGTCCGCCAGCCGGTGCAGGAGAGGCGCGGGCACGTTCTGCTTGAGAACATAAAGCAGGACGACGGTGGTCAATGCGAACACCATTGCGAGCCAGAAAACGGCTTTCACCAGGGAACCGATAAAATGGAGAAACTTCCACATGTTTCATTCGCCGTACGATTCGTGTCGAAAGGCGATGTGCAGTAGCATACTGGACAGGCGTGAGCGGGGCAACAGCAAAGCGCCTCGAGGGTAGATTTCAGGTGCCATTCAGATTGGCTCTGTCCGGGCGGCGCATCCGCATCGCTTCGGACACAGTTTCTTTCTTTTGGGGTATGTCCACCCGTCATGGGTGTTGAAAAAAAGCTACAGATATCCTATTCTTCTCACGTCTTACTTTGTCTCCAGCGCGTGTTGGCGATAAAAGCGGGGCTTTGAACGGGTTTCTGACCACGAAGGGGGAATGCGTATGCACGATGGACAGTTTTCGCGTAGATCGTTTTTGGGCGGGGCGGCGGCGCTAGGTGCCGCGTCCCTGATTCCGGGCCGGGCCTTTGGGGCGGACGCCAAGCCGGACTCGAAGTTCGGCGGAGTTCAGGTCGGCGTCATCACGTACAGCTACCGCTCGATGCCCGGTGATGCCGAGTCGCTGCTGCAGCACGTCCTCAAGAGCGGCATCAGTTCGATTGAGCTGATGGGCGACGTGCCCGAGAAGTATGCGGGCGGGTCGATGGAGAAGCTCGCGGCGTTCCGGAAAATGTACGAGGACGCGGGCGTCGGCATCCACATCGTCAAGTTCGGCAATATCGGCGACAAGACCATGACTGACGAGAAGATCGAGTACTATTTCAACGTGGCCAAGGCGCTCGGCGCCAAGGGCATCACGCGCGAACTGTCCGAAGACGCTGCCAAGCGGCTAGGCCCGATCGCGGACAAGCACGGAATCCTGGTCGCGTTCCACAACCACATGCAGATCAACGCGAAGACTTACGACGGTCCGGTTCTGTCGTACGGCAAGTGCCTGGCGATCAATCTGGACATCGGCCACTACACGGCCGCGAACGACGATTCGGTGCTGGCGGTGATCGAGAAATACCACGACCGGATACTCAGCCTGCATCTCAAGGACCGCAAGAACAAGGCGAACAAGGGCGCGAATCTGCCGTGGGGCCAGGGCGACACGCCGGTCGCCGCAGCGCTGCAATATCTCAAGAAGAACAGGCTGCCCATCTTCGCCGACGTCGAGCTGGAGTACTCGGTTCCCAAGGACTCCGACGCGGTGAAAGAAGTCGCGAAGTGCGTCCAGTTCTGCAAGCAGGCGTTGGCATAATCGAAAGGGAGCGCGAAGCATATGAGCAAACAGGCAAAAGGTGCAGTCAAACTGTCCAGGCGTTCGTTTCTGGGTTCGGCTTTAACGGCGGGCGCGGTGTTCTCCATCGTCCCGCGCCACGTCATCGCACGCTCCGGCAAGCTGGCGCCGAGCGACAAGATGAACGTCGGCTGCGTCGGCGTGGGTGGCATGCAGGGCGCCAGCGATGTCAACAACATGGGCAGCGAGAACATCTGCGCGATCTGCGACGTGGACGAGAACTTTTTGAACAAGTCGGCGGAGAAGCATCCGCAGGCCAAGAAGTACCGCGATTTCCGCGAGATGCTGGACAAGGAGTACAAGAACCTCGACGCCATCACCATCACGATCCCGGACCACATGCACGCGACGGTCGCGCTGTGGGCGATGGAGCGGGGGCTGCACGTCCACTGCCAGAAGCCGCTGGCGCAGTCCATATGGGAGTGCCGACAGCTCGCCAAGGCCGCGCAGAAGTACAAGGTCGCCACGCAGATGGGCAACCAGGGCTATTCGCATCCCGCCACACGCATCGCCTCTGAGACGATCTGGAACGGCGACCTGGGCGAGATCAAGGAGGTCCACGGCATGAACGGCGGCGGCTTCGCGCGCGACGTCAAGGCGTGGCCGGCCGCAGAGGAGTTGCCCCGTACGCTCGACTGGGAACTCTGGACCGGGCGCGCGGCGAAGCACCCGTACAGCTCGAAGATCGCGCCCATCCAATGGCGCGGCTACCTGGACTACGGCACGATGATGATCGGCGACTGGGGCGTCCACATCATGGGGCCAGCCAACTGGGGCCTGCAACTGACCGCCCCGCTCAGCGTGGAGTGCATCGCGGTCGATGAGGTCAACGACGTGACCTATCCGCACTACGCGTGCCGGTTCGAGTTCGGCGAGCGGCCGAACAAGTTCGTTCCCGGCGGGAAGATGCCGCCCGTGACAGTGTACTGGTACGAAGGCAAGATGTGCGGCAAGTTCAAGGTTCCGGAAGGGCTGACGCCGGAAGACGTCAAGCCCTACAACGAGGTCTTCGTTGGAACCAAGGGCTTCATGGGCACGACGGGGCGCGGCGAGGGCGTGCGCCTGATTCCCGAGGCCAAGATGAAGGACTACAAGCGCCCGCCCGAGGTCATCGAGCGTTCGCCGGGCCACTTCAAGGACTGGATCCGCGCGTGCAAGGGCGGGCCCGCGGCCTGCTCGAACTTCAGCATTTCCGCGCCCTACACAGAGTGGATGCTGCTGGGCACGATCTGCTGGCGCTTCCCGAACGAGAAGCTCCTGTGGGACTCCAAGAACATGCGCTTCACCAATAACGAGAAGGCCAACGCCTTCGTCAAGCCCGCCTTCCGCAAGGGCTGGGAGCTGAAAGAAATTAAGGTGTAGGACGGTTTTCGCACCGCGTGAGAGGACGTATGGGATGGGGGGCTGATGCCTCTGTAACATACGTCCTCTTATACTTTGAAGAGTTCTTTCATCAAAAATAGATACGGTGAGAATGAGCCGTTGAAACCCGACGCGAATCCGACTATCTTACTCACATGCAGCGACCGGAGATAAAAGAGTCGGCAATAAATATACCGTCCACCCGCAGGTTCGCCAGTTTCGCCTGTCGCGCCGCGGGCGCGTTAACCCTGCTTTATGCCGCGCCTGGTTGGAGCGCCAGCGATACGTGGACAAACAATGCGGCTGGTTCATGGGCCAGCGGCGTCAACTGGCTTTCAGGAACCCCGCCTGGCGCCACGAACGGCACGGCCAGCGCGGATGCCGCCGCGTTCGGCTACGCTCTGACAGCGAACCGCACGGTCACGGTTGATGCGAACCGTAACATCGGCGGCATCCTATTCACCAACGCTTCCTCCTTCGCTTTCACCCTGAGCGGCGGCAGCCTGCTGCTGTCGAGTGGCGGCAAGGTTGAAATGAAAGCGGGCACCGGCGTGCACAACGACTACGTCAGTTCGCCGATTACGATTCAGGGGAACGGCGGGACGGCCACCTTTGCCAACAACTCAGCAAGCGACGGACTCGTCGTCATCAATACAACCGTGACCGGCGTTTCAACCGCTGGGAACACCACCACGCTCACATTGAACGGCATCAATACCGGGGCCAATGTCAATAAGATCGCCAACACGATTTCGGACGGTGCCAATGGCGGCAAGCTGGCCATCACAAAAGAGGATGTGGGGTGGTGGCGTCTTTCCGGTTCCAACACGTACTCGGGCGGGGTGACTTTGAATGCCGGGCGGCTCTATGTGGAAAACAATAATGGGCTGGGCGACAACGCCAATCCGGTGACCATCAACGGCGGCAGCCTGAACGCCTATACGACGGGCAACTATACGCTGGCCCAGCCCATTACCATCGGGGGCGATTTCGCTTTGGGTGTCGCAACCAGCGGAATCCTAACGTTGTCAGGAGGCATGAATCTCGGCGGCGCCACTCGGAAGATCAGCGTGACCAACACTCTCGGCTATACGATATCGGGCGCACTTTCCAACGGCGGTCTGACCAAGTTGGGCGCCGGCTACTTGGCTCTCACCGGCGCAAACACCTACACCGGCGACACCACGGTCAGCAAGGGCGTCCTTTCGCTGGCAACCCGCTCGCTGGGCACCAACTCGACTGTTACCATTGCCGCGGGTGCAACGCTGAACCTGGCTTTTGCAGGCACGAATGCCGTGTGGGCGCTGGTGCTCAACGGCGTGAGCCAAACGAACGGCGTCTATAATAGCGGCAATACAGGAGGGGGCATCACCGGCACAGGCAGCCTGCGGATCCAGCAGCCGCCATCCCTGTCGCTCTACATCGAGGCTGAAAGCGCGCAGTTTGCAGGAAACTGGCTGGTGACTACGGGCGATGATGCCGCTTACGGGGATTATTTGCTGGGGGATAACTCGGGCGGCGGCAACGACGCCGCGCTCGTCATCCCCGTTTTTCTGGCGGGCAACTACAATGTCTGGGTGCGCTCGCGCGATTTCGACACGTATGTGGGCCAGCGCCGCTTCAAGGTCGGGGTGGACGGCGTGCTCTTTCCTTTTGAGGCCGGCGGCCACGGCACCAACGGCTGGTGGTGGGAATGCGTCGGGACGGCCGCTCTGACGGCGCAGGATCACGTCATTACGCTCAAGGACAGCAGCCAGTTCTACCCGCGCTGCGATGCGCTGTATCTCACCACGACGGCGGCCGATCCCAACCAGCTCACCTTCGCGCAACTGAATGCCGCTGCCGTGAAGCCGCGGACGGTGGCCTTCCGCAATCTGGATTCGCCCAGCGGCGTCATGTTGCGCTTCAGCACCGGAGCGGAGGCGACCAACAACTTCCGCGCCCTGACCGGCGGGACGGCGCTCGCCTACACCAATGCGGAGGGCGGACTGCTGCGCTTCACGGCGCTCACGAGCAACATGCTGGCGAGCGCCGTGTTTGACACCCTGCCCACCGATGGCGTGACCACGAACAATCTGTTCTGCAATTTCGCGGCCAGCGTGGACGTGCGCTTCGGCGCGGCCCTGCAGTCGTTCGGCATTTTCTCGCGCATTCCCGGCAGCGAGGACAACGGACACCTGGTTTTAGTCAATTGCAAATCAGTCGGCACAAACGACATGTTCCGCTTTTTCGGCGCGGGCTCGAATCCGAAGACGAGCACGGTTTCGGGCACGGTGCTGGCGCAGGACACCACCAATCTGCTGTCGGTCGGCACCTGGTATACGTTTCAGTTAAGAGTGAAAAATACCGGGGACGGCGGCGCGACCTTCGCGCTCGACATCATCAACCGCACCAACGGAATCCTAGTTGCGACGAAGACGGCCACGGCCGCTTCCGGCGCGCTGACGTCGCCCGGCGAGCTGGGGCTGCGATTCTATTCGGTTCCGAGCGGGGCGGGCGCGACGATCGACGTGGACAACCTGTCCGTCATCGAGAACGAGCCGGAGCTTTACACCAACGGCACGCGCACGGCGGCGGCTACGCTCAACGGCAGCGGCACGCGCGTCACGTTCTATTCGCAGCCGGACATCGATGGGGCCGCGCAGATCACGCGCGACGTTGCGGTGCTGACAGGGACCAACTGGGTCACGCTGCCGCTGGCAGCCGGCGCGGAGCGGCTGTTTCTGCAATATCGCAGCGCGGTCACGCCCAACACCGCTGTGGGCTATGCCATCTCCTGGTCGCAGCACGTGGATTTCGAAGTGAACGGCGTCGCGTATGCCACCACCGGCACAACCGAGGACCCGTCCCTGGCGGCGAATCCCGAGGTGCTCATCCCGCGCGAGTGCGTGCAAGTTGATTCCCAAACCGTGCAGGTGACCTGCCGTTCGCTCCAGGGCCGGACGGCTGTCGCCACCTGGCAGCTCGGCGCGGGCGGAAGCGATGTGGGACTTGCGGTGGCCTACACGGCCGACCGCACCGGAGACTACTCGTTCGGCTTCGGCGCTTTCGAGTCGTCAGCGGCTTCGACGACCAGTTTTTACCTGCTGCCGCCGCTGTACCAATTTCAGCGCCTGCCTGCCACGCCGAAGCTGCTGACCAGCTCCTTTACCCCGCAGCCGCTGGCGCTCGTGCAGCGCACCTTCTCCGGGGTGAGCCAGCCGGTGACCCTTGGCGTGGTCGCTGACCCGGCTAGGTTCGCGTTCGCGTGGCCGAATGCGACTAACGCGGATTACGGCTTTTCGTTGCTGAATGCCGACGGCACGGTCCAGCCCGCCCTCTTCGCGCCGGTTCTGGGACTGAAGAACTCGCTGGTCAGCAGCGGCGCGGTCGTGACGGCGTCCTGGCGGGTGCTGGCGCGCGCGGGCGACTGGAAGTCGGCGCTGGAGTATGCCTCGGGCCAGATTCTCGGCGTCACCGATTACCGCCAACCTTACCGGTCCTCGCTGACGCACGCGCTGCTGAACATGATCGACCTGGTCCGGGACGACAACGCCAGCGGCTGGGGCGGGGAGCGGCGCGCGTCCCTCCAGATCGAAAGCGAGAACACGGCGAGCCAGCCTTCGCCGCTGACCTTTCTCTCGCTGGCGCTGCTCACGCGCGACGAGTCTCTCTACCAGTCGCGCTCGCTGCCGACCATCGAGTTCAGCCTGTCGCGGCCGCGGGCGCACTTCGCCACGGACGTGACCCCGAACACGCCCAGCGGCTATGTCACGACGGATTCAACACAAATTTCCGTTCCCAGCACATACGACGGCACGGCCTACTGGCAGGGCGTGAACGACTTGCTCGCGCGCCGGAATCCGTGGGTCGCCACGCTGGCGCTGACCAACGGCGGCGTCCGCTACGACGCTGGAAATACGTATATGCCACGCTGGGTGGAGTCGCTGGGCCAATACCGCCTGACCCCTTCGTCGAACCTCCTGCAACAGATCGAAGCCGACTGCCAGACTTGGATCAACTCCCAGTTTCTTACTCCCAAGACAAGCGTGGTCTCACAGGGCTTGTTCTTTCACAATGGCTTTTATCCATTCTGGTGGGGCTTGTTGGACTTGTATGAGCTGACCGGCAAGACGAACTATTTGAACATCGCCGAGGAAGGTGCCTTTCACACGATCTCCGGCGTGTTCTCCTTCCCGATGGGGCCTTCCGGAAACGCGACGGTCAACGCCGGCGGCTGCTACTTGCCCAATACGACCATCTGGTGGAAGGGCACGGAGCGTTACCGCCTCGGCTGGCCGCGCACGCCCGGCGACACGCCGGAAAGGTCGGTGCCCGCCTGGCTGGTTTCGCCGGTGGGCTACACGCTGGAACAGCCGGTCACTTACTACGCCACCGACGGCGGGTTCAGAATGCAGATGATGGCCGCTTGGGCGCCGCAGTTGCAGCGGCTGTATCGCCACACGGGCCGGGAGATTTACCAGACCTATGCCCGCAACGCGATCATCGGGCGTTTCTCCAACGACCCCGGCTATTATCTGACCGGCTTCACCGATATGTTCCACGACCCGCAATATCCCTATGTTGGGCCGGACGTGTCTTCTTTCTACTACCACCACATGCCCGCGCGGATTGCGTTCGTCATCGACTTCCTGATGGCGCAGGCCGAGACGCTCTCTGCCGGTCGCATCGCTTTCCCCTGGGTGAAGCAGCAGGGCTACGTCTGGTTCACCGACCGCATCTTCGGCGGGCAGCCCGGCGCGATGTACGGCGAAACCGGCCTGTGGCCGTGGTTCGACCGCAGCGCGGCTCAGGTCGACACCGAGAACGTGGATTACCTCTTTGCGCGCGGTGCCAACTCGTTCTGGGTGGCGCTGATGAACCAGAGCGGCGCGCCTGTGACCGTGAATCTCACCACGGCCACCGCAGCGCTCGGCATCATCGCCGGTCAGCCGGTGAATGTTTTTCAGAACGATGTGGCGCAGCCGGACCAGAGTTATGCGGCGACCATGGCTGTCGCCGTTCCGGGCCGGAAGCTAGTGGCGCTGCGCTTCGACACGCAGCCGCGCGACGTCTTTCCCAGTGCGGTTCCGCTTGACGCCACACCCACCAATCAGGTTTTGCCCGGTTCGTGGGGAACCATGCAGGCCTTCCGTATCCGGTCGCCGTTTGGCTCGGACTCGCTTTACGTCGTGCTGACCGGCCGCCCTGCCAACAGCCCGACCGCCCGGCTCCTGCTCGATGGCGCGCCCGTGGCCACAGACACCTCATATCCTTTTGAGTTTTCCGTGTATCCGTGGCCGATGAATCAGCCGATGCGCTTCAGCCTCCAGCTCGTGGACGGCGGCGTGACCAACACGTCCGCTGCGGTCACATTAGCCGGCACGGCCGGCGCTTCGCCTGGCACACCGGCCACCACGTATCAGGCCTGGGCCGCCGCGATCACAAACGGCCTGACGAACGCCACCGATTGCGCGGCCGGAGACGGGGTTCCGAACCTTCTGAAATACGCGACGGGTTCTAGTCCGACGAACCATGACCTCGCGGCGAATTTGGGCGTATGGGTGTCGAACGGACTTTTCTGGGTCCGCTTCCACCGCAACACGAACGCGTCGGACGTGACCTTGTTTGTTGAAGCCAAGACCAACCTGCTGGAGGCGGGCTGGAGCGGCATCGCGACTAACGCTCGCAGCAGCGGGTGGCTGCCGGCGAATCTGGTGGAGGAGGCTGGACTGGGCATGACGAACCCCGTCACCACCTCCGTGATGGACACTTCGGGTTCGCCGCAGCGATTCATGCGCCTGCGCGTGACACTCCCGTAGAGGTGCAACTTTATCCACAAATCACGCTCCATGCGCGAATGGGGCTTGGACAAAACACACGCGGCGATGCGGAAGTGAGTGTGCTTGCGACCCGATAATGAACCAAGTTAGCGGAGGGAAATGGGGTAACACTCTTAAAGAGGATCTCACTGAGGACCGGAAGGAGTGTTATGAATGGAAGATACGGAGTTTGCCGGGGCAAGGGTGCGGCTTGTTATTGCACTGGAGAAAAGGGTATACTGCCGACCATACGGATTATGATGCGAAGTGAGAAAAAATGAAGAAATGCCCTTTTTGCGCGGAGGATATCCAGGACGCGGCGATCAAGTGTAAGCACTGCGGAGAGTTTCTGGACGGCTCCCGGCGCCCGCCGCCCTTGACGCAGGCTCAGCCGACGGCCGAACAGAGCCTGCCTTGGTACTATCGCACCGCATTTATCGCGCTCATGCTGGCAAGCGTGGGACCGTTCGCCCTTCCGCTCATCTGGCTCCGCCCGCGGACGGGCATCGCGTTGAAAATCGCTTTTACCATCGCTGTCCTTGTCCTGACGTGGTATCTCACGAAAGCCACCATTCAGAGTTTCCATACGCTGAAAGACGCTTATAAGATGATCTGGCCCATGTAAGCGAAAAAAAGACCATATGGTGGACATGACGGCGGGATGATTTTTTGTTTTAATGGTGACGCTCAAATGGGCTTTGGTTCAGGCGAGGACGGTTCTAACGGGGAGATCCATGCATATCATCGTTTGTGTCAAACAGGTTCCGGATACGGCGAACGTCCGCATCAATCCGGAAACCAACACGTTGATGCGTGAGGGGGTCGAAAGCATTATGAACCCCTTCGACGAGTATGCGCTGGAGGAGGCCCTGAAGCTGAAGGACGCGCACGGCGCGCGCGTGACGGTGATCACCATGGGGCCGCCGCAGGCCGACGTCGTGCTGCGCGAAGCCATGGCCCGCGGGGCGGATGACGGCGTGCTGCTGACCGACCGCGCCTTTGCCGGAGCCGACACGCTGGCGACTTCGTATGCGCTCACTCAGGCTATCAAAAAGGTCTGCGCCCAGCCGGACCTGGTGCTCTTCGGCAAGCAGGCGATCGACGGAGACACCGCTCAGGTCGGCCCCGGCGTTTCGGAATACCTGAATTATCCGCTGGTGACCTATGTGAAGTCGGTGAAGATCAGCGGCAACGCGTTCACGGCTGAGACGCAGATGGACGAGGGCGTGGATGTGATCGAGGGGCACCTGCCTGCCGTGATGACCGTGGTGAAAGAGGCTTCCACGCCGCGCTTCGCCAGCCTGAGCGGCTGGATGGCTGCGAAGAAAACGACTGTGCCGCGCTGGGGCGCGAAAGACGTGGGCGCCGCTCCGGAGGTGTGTGGGCTCAACGGCTCGCCGACCAAGGTGGTCAAGATTTTCGCTCCGCCGACCAAGACCGGCGGGATACGCATGGACGGGCGTGAGGAGCCGGCTGCCGCCATTGAAGCCATATTGAAGATCCTGCACGAGAAAGGGGTTGCGTAAAATATGGCAGACTTGCCCATTCTGATCGATCCCGAGAAGTGCAAGGGTTGCAAGAAGTGTATCACGGCTTGCCCCTTTGACGCGCTCTACATGGAAGGCAAGCTGGCTGTGCTCAGGCCCGAGGAGTGCCGGGTGTGCAACGCCTGCGTCAAAGCCTGCCCCTTCTTCGCGATCAGTTCGGTGCCCAAGGCTGAGGTGAAGAACAAGAACCTCAAGGATTACGCCGGCGTGTGGGTCTTCGCCGAGCAGCGCCACGGCAAAGTCCTCGAGGTGGCCTACGAGCTGCTGTCAACGGGGCGCCGTCTGGCGAACGACCGCGGCTGCGAGCTGGCGGCGGTGGTGCTGGGACACCAGGTCACGGATTCGGCCTCGCACCTGATCGCCGCAGGCGCTGACAAAGTGTATATCGTGGATCAGCCGGAACTGGCGGAGTACGAAGCCAACGTCTACACCGACGCGCTGAGCCAGCTCATCGCCGCGCACAAGCCCGAGGTGGTTCTGGCGGGCGCCACGGCGGTCGGACGCGCCTTCTTCGCCAAAGTGGCGGTGCGCTCTCGCACGGGGCTGACGGCGGACTGCACGGCGCTGTCGATCAACAAGCAGACCTGCCTGCTGCACCAGACGCGCCCCGCGTTCGGCGGCAACATCATGGCGACGATCATGACGCCCAACCACCGGCCGCAGATGGCGACCGTGCGCCCCAAGGTTTTCAAGATGACGTCGCCCGACCCGAAGCGCAAGGGCGAGACGCTGATCGAGGCGCTCAAGCTGGTGGCGGCCAGCACCCGGATCGTAAAGGCCGAGTTCAACGCCTCTACGGTGAACATCGCGGAGGCTGAGATTATCGTGGCGGGCGGGCGCGGGCTGAAAAAGGCCGAAAACCTGGACCTGCTCAAGCGGCTGGCGGACC
>CAYSXF010000023.1:0-13546 GCA_964434815.1 uncultured Lentisphaeraceae bacterium | reverse complement strand
GTGTAAAAGTAAGTGGCGCGCACGGCGTGGCCCCGAGCTTCGGTCATCTCGATGGCCGGCTGTTCCGACTGGTTGTAAATGCCCGGCTCGATCTCGTGCTGGTGGCTCAAAAAGTGCTTGGCCAGCGCGATGTATTTGTCGCCCATGCCAACTCCCTCGACCTCGCTGACCAAACCGCCCAGCCGGCACAGAGCGTGCTCCATGCCGGGATGCCCGTTCTTCCACGTCCGCTTCGGCGGCGGCCCGAAGGTGTCGCAGAGGTGGTCGGCGCATTTGACCGCCGCGTCGTACAGCCTGCGGTTCTTGCCGCCGGTCATCCGGTAATGGGCAATCCCCATTTCGAGGAAGTACCCCATCACGTAGAACTCATGCCAGTAGATATTGCTGAAGTGCGGATGCTTGTTGACCGTATGGAACGAGTGAATGTAGCCATCCTTCATCTGCGCGCCAAGAATGATGGGAATCCACTCCTCGATTTTGGCCCGCAAAAATTCCTGCGCTTTAGCCAGTTCCGCGTCGCCCTCGGGATCGACCTCCAGCGCGAGGCAGGCCGCCTCGACCGTGTTGTAGATGTAGGCGTCGCTCCACGGCGCGCCCGTGTATTTCCCGCACGGCTCGCCCCGCAGGACCTTACCCGCTGCCACGAGATTGAGCAGTTCCTTGCCGTCTCCCCCGGCCTCCATCTGCCGCATGCAGTGCGGTATCCACTTCTCGGTCTGAAGCTTGATCTGCTGTTTCCAGAACCCGTTGATTTTGATCCGATCAAAACGCACGGCTTCGAGCGGCTCAGCCGCAGCACCATCGCCCACAGAAGAAATGGCCTGTTCGCTACCGAGTGAAACAAGCAAGGCAACAACGAGACGATTGACAAACGGGCAGTAATTCACAAGTCCGGCTCCTTTTTGATCCTGATCATTTCCCGGCATCCGCACCGATGAGCATTTTCACGGTTTATAGAATAGTTCTCTCGCGTCTGCCTATCAATTGCACTTTTAGCAATGCAGGTTGCACATTTCGCAACTCGAAGACGCAAAAAGTATTGAGCCCTAAAGTCCCGGGCGTATGATAGCTAGGTCAGCTCGGGCGCCTTCAGTACGGCCAGCAAGGTTCGAGGTTTCTTCGACTCCGGCCCCACCTTGATCGACACCGCTGCGGTGGAACTTTCCACTGCCGCGATCCGGTCGCTGACGCGGAAGAAGTCGAACTCCGCATGGCCTCCCGGCGACCGGGTCGCGAAGTTAAACAAGCCGAAGCGGTAGCCCATGAAGTGCGGCAGCGTGTAGGTCATCTTCAGCGTGCCGCCGAGCGCGATCCAAGTCGCGCCATCGAGGCTGTAAAAGAAGCTCGCCTGATCCGCGCGATTCCTGAAGTCGCACTCGGCTTTCAGCCAGACCACGCCTTGCGCCAGCGGCACGCGCTGAACCTCAACCGGGATCCCGGACTCCGCACTCACCACCACGACCGACTTGGCCCCGCCCTCCGCCTTGACGCCGACCCAGCCGTAGTTTTTCTGAAGCAAGGCCAGCCCCGCGCAGTCGCCGTCCACCAGTCCGGCAACGTCGAGTGCGGTCACACCCGCGCACTGTGGGCCGAAGGTGCGCTGCGTCAGCGTGCTCCGGGCAGCGAGGATATCCGCGTCAACGCGGCCGGTCGTGAGCCGCAGCCAGCCCGGACGCGCGCCGACCGACCAGAGGCGGTTGTCGGGATTGTGGTTCCACTGCCAGACCAGCGGCAGAGCGGGTTCGCCTGGACTGCGGTCGAACTCGTCGGAAGCGACGACCCTGGGAATGAGCCCCTTGCTGGCCGGAAGGCCCAGCGTGTCGGGCACCTTACCGTTCTCACCCAGCACGGGCCAGCCGTCTGCCCACTTGACCGGCACGAGATAGGGGACGCGGCCGACCGCGCCGCAGTCCTGAAACAGGTAGGCGTACCACTCGCCCTGCGGCGTGTCGATCAGGCCGCCTTGTGCCACGCCTTGGTCGTGGAGGACGACGCGGCCTTCATACGGCCCCGTGATCGCTTCGGCGCGGTGCACGACCACGGTGCGCATGTCGTTCTTCGGCCACACGATGTTGAAAAGGTAGTATGTCCCGTTCACCTTGAACAGCTGCGAGCCCTCTGCGGGCAGGCCGATGTTGGGGCCGGCGACGGCGCTGGCGTTCTCGATAATCGTCTGGCTGAGCCCGCCGGGCTTGATCGCCGAGGCGTCGGTGGTCAGTTCGATGATCTTGATGCGCCCGCCGCCGTACACCATGTACACGCGCCCGTCGTCGTCGAAGAAAAGCGAGTGGTCGTGCAGTGCGGGTTTGAAGGAACTGACTTTCCACGGCCCTTTTTCGATATCCTTTGTTGTGTAGACGTACGTCCTGCCCGTGGTGCTTGAGAAGGTCGTGGCGTAGAACGTGCCGTTGTGGAAGCGCAGGCCACTGGCCCACGAGCCTTTGCCGTATGCGTTTTTGCCGTGGCTGAGCGTCAGCCCGTCATCAGCGCCGAGCGTCTCGTAGGCGTAGCTCACGAGACGCCAGTTTACGAGATCCGTGGACTTCATGAGCGGCAGTCCCGGCGACAGGTGCATCGTGGTGCTGCTCATGTAGTAGGCGCCGCCCACCCGGACCATGGCCATGTCGGGAACATCCGCCCAAAGGATCGGGTTCTGCGCACCTTCCCTCGCCGCGGCCGAAAACACGCTTCCCAGCAGCACGATGATCACAAACCTGCGCACATGGCTATCCTTCACGTTGCAACTCCCTCTATGGCGCTACTGTTTGGGGTAAACCGACGGCGCTAGATGCGGTGTTGGTGGCCGTTTGCCAGGCAATCTCCTGCAAAGCGCGGCTGAGCGCGTCGCCCCAAGCCTCACGCTTCGCCGCCTTCAGTGGTGTGGCCATGGGCAACCCCACCGGGCTCTTGCCGTAGAGTACAGCATAATGCAGGTACGTGTTCAGGGCCTCAAGCGGGGGCGAAGGGTGAGCGGCGTCAACGAAGAGTTCTCCTTGGTTATTCAGGCCCGGCATCCGTTTCTCATAGATGCGCGTCCGCAACTCCACCAGAGCCAGGGAGGTCGGCACGAGGGTCATGATTCTCTTGCCGTTACCATACTTCCTGTTGATGTCGTCGGCCTGTTCCTCGCCCGCTCGAATATTGCGAACGAAAAGCTGCCTGAGCTGACCGGGAGTCTTGTCACGGTCGACGTTGTCCCACGAGCCTTTTGGAAAATCCTGGTTGTCCGTGTCGCCGCCACCCCAAGAAAGCTGCACGATGAAGCGCATGCGGGGATTGTGCGTCAGTCCGAGCTTGACGAATTGCTCGACGCCTTCGTCGGGAAACTGGATGGGCGACATCACAAAGACATCGACCTTTCCAGTCCTTAGCGCCGCCTTCGCCTCATTGGGCTCGCCCTTCTCCCAGTGCTGCAAAGTCCTTGAGGCGCCAATGCGCTGAACCCCTACAACCTCATGACCCCGTATCCCCGCCGCCGCGGCCAGGTGGCTGAGCGGCTCCGGAACATACCACATCAGGCTGTGCGACGCATAGAAGACACGCAAGCCTTCGACGTGTTCCGGAAACTTTGCCTCGCACGGCTGCTGCGCGAGCGAAAACGCCAATGACCCGCCCAAAACAACCAGTGACGCGAGTGCAACCCGGCTCACAGCAGAACTTCGCATGACGAGGCCAGCGAGAGAGAATGCGTCTTTCCTTAACCTGCTATTCATGTCAGAAGATTAGCGAACGGCTGCGAAGTCCGTCTATTGTACTTATTGCAATTCATATTGTCTTTCTTGCAACCCGCGGCAACCCGCGAAGAGGGAATGCGCGAACGCTCCGGCCCCTACGCGATCCAGCCGCGCTTGCGCTTGAAGCCCGGGCTGTCGAGGATGCCGGTCAGGATGTTCGCATCCTCCACGACCTGGTAGTCGAACATCCCGGCGCAGACGAAATCCGCACCGTTCTCAAAGGCGTAGCGGAATCCCGCCTTGGGGTGAACGGCCCCGGCGGCGAGGGTCTTAAAGGCGATCCAAGGCTTGTTCAGGCTCTCCATATAGGCGATGGTCTCTTCCGGGGTGCGCTCCCAATAGTTGTCGACGCCATAGTTTTCGATGACACGCTTGTCCTTTTTCTGCTCCGGGTTCCACGACCAGTAGTTGCGGCTGTGCAGGGTCTTCATGTAGAAGTCCGCGCCGACCTGGTGCGCCTCGGCCCCTTTGACCGTCTCCAGTTCGTGGCCCGCGACCCCAGCAGGCACGCCTTTGCTCTTGATGTAGGCCACCGCCTCGGCCATGAGTTCCCACTTGCCCGCCCGCGCCCAATCGTCGCCGACGTTCCCCATGATCATCGCGGCGCAGGCTCCGTTGTCGATCGCGAAATCGATATTGCTCTTGAAGTCTTTTTCCGTCGGGTAGGTCGGCGCGATCCACTTGATCTTGCCGCCGTTCTTCCAGTAGGCCTTCAGGATCTTGACCGGCTCCGGCCGGGCGCTGACCGCCGTGGCGCTGATGCCGCACTGCTCGCAGAGCCAGAAGGTGTCCATCACCTTTTTCTCCGTGAAGTAGTTTTTCAGGAACTGGGAGACGTAGATCAGGTCGCGGCTGTGCCCGAAGCCGCTGATCAGGTTGCCGCCGCAGATGATGCGGCCGATTTCGTGTCCGCCCAGTTTGCCTTTGGGGATCGGCTTCTTGAGCTGCCGCAGGTCGACGGCGTCGCTCAGTTTGACGGTGGGCGAGGTGGTCGCGTCCGTCTCAGCCTTCTTATGGCCGTCCTCCTCGAAGCAACGCCAGCCATGGTTTTTCGCCACGGCGAAAGCGAAGCCGCCCAACACCGGCAGCGAGATCAGATTCTTCACGAGTTCGCGCCGCCCGACCCTCTGCCCCAGCGGGGTGTGGTTCATCTCCTTCGGCACGTTCACTCGACGGAACAGATGGGTCCAGCGCTTAGGCCAGAGTTTCCCGAGTCCGTAATACCACTCCACCGGGATGGCTGCCACAACGACCAGAACCACGATCTCAATGAGATTCTTGTTCACCAGCAGGTAATGCCCCTCGGACGCGAACCCGACGTCGGTGGCGGCCAGAGGCGGGTTGGCCGCGTAGTACAGCGTGATCATCGCCGCGGCAGCGAGAGCTGCGGCCCGCGTGAACACGCCCGACAGGATGCAGAGCCCCGCGAGGGTAAGTCCGGCGATATTCAGGATGTCGCTCATCCGCAGCAGCGCGGGCGACGCAGCTAAGGACTGGAATGCGCCCGCCAGCGGCCCGGTGGCGTTCACCAAATAGCCGGCCGATGTCCAGCCGGGAGTCAATATCTTCGCGACGCCTTCGTACAGCAGATGCCAGCCGACGGCCAGATTTAAGAGCGTGAAAACCGCTCGGATCCTATTCAGCGATCTATCTTCCATATTATTCTCCCAGCGAGTGGCTCCGATACTCTCCCGGCGTCTTTCCGAACTGACGGCTGAAGAGGCGGTTGAAATATTGCGGCGAGGTGAAGCCCGAGAGCTTGCTGACGATTGAGGCCGGATGGGGCGTCTCTACCAGCAGGCGGCAGGCTTCGCGCATCCGCAGGCGGGCGATCTCCTGGTGGACCGTATTCCCCAAGGCTTTTACGAAGGCCCGCTCCACCTGCGTGTGCGAAAGTCCCACATGCCGAATCACCTCTTCCGCGTTCACACCCGAAGGAATCTCCTTGCGGATGAAACGCAGCGCCGCCGAGAGCCAAGCCGGCTCGACAGGGTCGGTCTCCGTCGAAGCGCGCTCGACAATCCGTTTCGGGGAAACCAGCGCATGCCGGACACCCCTGCTTACTCCCGTCATCCTGTCGAAGAGTTCCTGCGCACCCAGCCAGCCGATTCGCTGGGCGTCTGGATCGACGCTCGTCAGCATCGGGTCGGAGAAGCCGCAGAGAATGCGGTCATTGTCCACACCCATGACCGCCACGTCATGAGGGATCGCAATGCCCAGCTCCTTGCAGAGAGCGACCACCTGATAAGCGCGGATGTCGTGACAGCAGAAAATGGCCGTCGGCCGCTCAAGCGATTCCAGCCATGCGGCCATCCGGTCGCGGTCCGGCGGATCGCCATAACACTCGGCCTGGAGAATCATTTTGCCCAAGTAATCAGAGGAATACATGGCCTCTTTGTATGATGGGCAGGAGAAACCGCAGGCTCCTACAGCTTCCTTGAACGCCGCACCGCGCATGTCCGAAAACGGAGCGCCGGTATACCCGCAGAACGCGAAGTTCTTGAAGCGGCGCTCGATGAACCACGCCGCGGCCAGGCGGCCGATCGCCGCATGGTCCGCATCCACGGAAGAAATGGCGGCATAGTCGCGCCAGCGGTACAGATCCACCACCGGGACTTTAAGACGGGCGAGCACGCGTGCCATCTTGGCATTCGGTATCCGCGCAATAACGCCGTTCGCTTTGCCCGTGATCTCGCGCAGGCCCGCTTCCCACGACTCGCCGCCGCCCTCGAATACCCAGTGCCCGTTCGCCTGCGCGAAATCCGCGATGCCTTCGCACAGCGCCCGTCCGTACCCGCGCGACGTCTCGACAAACACCGCGACTTTGTATTGTTTCTCCGCCATTACTTGCTCCCACCCGGAGACGCCCGTCTCCCGATTGAACACCCAATAGATAGAACGATACACGACTGCCCTTCCCTCAACAAGCCGTTTGTGAACCAGACTCGTCATGCGGCACAGAGTGCGCTATGATACCGCACAAGTTAGACATTCGTGATTGGAGGTAGGCTATGCGCGCTGCTGTTTTGGAAGGTGTCCGCAATGTGGTGATGCGCGACGTGCAGGAACCGGTGCTCCGGAAGGACAACGACGTGCTGCTCAGCGTGGACGCGGTCGGTATGTGCGGCTCCGACATCCACTACTACACCACAGGACGCATCGGCTCGCAGGTCGTGCAGTATCCGTTTGTCGTGGGTCACGAGTTCGGCGGCACGGTGCTCGCCGTCGGTCGCGCGGTGACGCGCGTCAAGCCCGGCGACCGCGTGGCTGTCGATCCCGCCATGCCCTGCTTCGCCTGCGACCAGTGCCGCGCCGGCAGATTTCACACCTGCCGCCACATGCCCTTCCTCGGCTGTCCCGGGCAGGCCTCTGGCTGCCTCTGCGAGCGGATCGCCATGCCCGAGACCTCGTGTTTTATCGTGCCTGCCGGATTCTCCGCCGAAGACGCCGCCCTGATCGAGCCGCTCTCGATCGGCTGCTATGCGGTCAAACTGGCGGGCTTGGCACGCGACAGCCGCATTCTGCTCCAAGGCTGTGGCCCGATCGGCCTCAGCATCCTGCTGGCCGCGCGGCAGGCGGGCGTTGCGCGTGTCACCGTTTCCGAGCCTCTGGACTACCGCCGCGCCGCCGCGCTGCGGCTCGGCGCCGGCGCGGCGGTCGCGCCGGACGCGCTCTCCGCCCATCTTGCCGAACATGAACCGCTGGGAGTCGATTTCGTTTTCGAGTGCTGCGGCAAGCAAGAGGCGATGGATCAGGCCCTGCCGCTGCTCAAGCCCGGCGGCACGCTCGTGCTAGTCGGCATCCCCGCCGTGGACCGCGTCAGCTTTTCTATCGACTTGCTCCGCCGCAAAGAGATCCGCATCCAGAATGTGCGCCGCCAGAACGAATGCGTCGACGCGGCCATCGACCTGCTCGAAAAGCATCCCGCCGCACGCGCCATGATCACGCACCGCTTCGAAGCGGAACGCACAGCCGAAGCCTTCGAGACCGTCGCCGGATACCGCGACGGCGTCATCAAAGCCATGGTGCGCTTCAGTCAGTAACCCGGCTCGACCCGCGTCACCGACGCTTGATATCGTCCGCGTCACTGACGTTGACAGCGGCTGCTTGCGGCAGTTTGTCGAACTCCAGTTTCGCAACCAGCACCGTGTTGGCCAATTCGTTCACCGGCAGCCCGCGCACCCGAAGAAAGCTCTTTTGCGACACGTGGTCTTGCGGGACCAGATCTGTCGAACAGGAAAGCGGCTTGCCGGTGTTGAGAAGGGTAGCCTTGCGCGGCAGCACATCGAACGGAGGAAGCTTCACCGAATCCGCGAGCGGGTCCTTGTAGAGGTGGACGTAAAGCGTGCTCCCTTTGCGCGTCAGAAGGACGTCGCGGTTCTTGGTCAGGTCTGATGCCGGGACCACATCGACCAGCGACTCGCGGACAGCGCGGTACCATGCGCCGATGCGCTTGAGGATTGCCGCCGACTCGTCCGGGATCGTGCCGTCGGGTTTCGGCCCCACGTTCAGCAGGTAATTCGCATCGCGCGCAAGGTATTTGTCGATGCTGCGGATCAGGTGCCGATCGGCGTAGTAGTCCTCCTCGGCGCGGTAGCCCCAGCTCTCCGTGCCCACGGCCTGGCAGGCCTCGGTGCGCTTGGAGAAGGATAGCAAAACCTCACCGTCTTTGCCGTAATCGCGCTCGGGCGTGCCGAAATCGCCCGCGTCGTAGCCGCGGTCGTTGATCACGGCCTTGGGCTGCAGCGTGCGGATCATCGCGCTGATAGAGGGGTCTTGGAGCTTGTCCACATTCATGTCCCACCAGATGCCGTGGATCTCCCCGTAGTTCGTGCAGAGCTCGCGGATCTGCGAGCGGACATACTCGGTGTAGGCTTTGAGGTCGGGCCGGTCGCCTGGCTGCGCGGGAAGCTCGTGATGGCGGCCTTGGTTCGGATAGTTCGGATGGTGCCAATCCGCGATCGAGTAGTAGAGGCAGAGGGGAAACTTGCGGCGGTGGCAGGCGTCCGCGAGCAGGCGGATCACATCTTTGCCGTAAGGCGTATTGACAGAGTGGTAGTCGGTCTGCTTGGACTCGAACAGGCAGAAACCGTCGTGGTGCTTCGTGGTCAGGCAGATGTACCCCATGCCCGCCTCCTCGGCGAGATCCAGCCACGCATCGGGATTGAATTTCACTGGGTTCCACTGTTGTGCGAGCTTCACATAGTCCGCACGCGGGATTCGCCGCCGCCACTGATCCTGCTCGTGCCAGCCGTTGATGGAGTAGAGCCCCCAGTGGACGAACATACCGAAGCGCCGCTGGAACCACCAGTCGCGCCCGTCGCCAAAACGCGGGGCTAGAACCGATGTGGGCGCTCCCGCTCCAGCAGGCGCTGCCGCCTGAGAGGCCAAAGGTAGGTTCGAAATCCAGCCCACAGCAGGAAGGGCTCCCGCAGCCTGTAAAAATGTGCGTCTGTTCATCCTGTGATTTCCTCCAAGTATGCCGCCCGTCTTTATCGAGCGTCTCATGGTCGCCATGATGCCCAAACATATCAGAAAAGTAAAGTCTGTCCACAAATCGAAACGATGAGATGTTCCGGAAACGGTTCGGCTCGACAAAGGCCAACTAACTTGCTAGTCTTTTTCTCGAAGTGGTTAGCAGAAAATATGAAAAATAGATTTCCAGGTGTGTGTGTCGCATGTGTGATCGGAACATGCATAGTGATTCTTTATCATCGCAGTCAGCGCCCTACGCCGATTCCTTTGCCGCCGTCGGCCGTCTCGCAGCCGAATACCCCTGGCCATCAAAAGCCACGCGCGCCAGACAACCGCTCCCGCGTCTCACCGACGGCTCCCCTGTCCAGCGTCACGACCAATCCAGCCGCCTCAATGAACGGACAACCGCGCAATCGCGCGTGGGACAGCGGTTATCTCGCCAGTCTGGGGCATCCCGAAGCAGGCAACTCTATTCGTTTCGAACTGGTCGCGGGGCTATATGCGACCGGCTCTATCCGTCATGTGGAGTTCCGCAACGGCGAACTAATCCTGATCAGCGGTGAACTGACAATACCCGAAGCCGGTCGCTTTTTCTTCCAGAAACAGACCTTGCCCGGCAAAGCCGGCGACTATGCGGGCGTCATTGAATTCCCCGCCAGCCGTAAAGCCTACCGCATCGAGCCGACAGGGCCGGGCGGCTCCTCTGAACTCGTTGAACGTAAGCTTGACGAGGTTATCTGCCTGATGATGCCCCGTGTGGAAGACACGTCTCGGGGCGCGCCCGACACGGAGGAGATGCCGCCGCTAGATCCGCAGGATGTGCCCGACCTGGTCCCCGGATACAACGACGGCATCATCTCGCTCCAAAGCCAGCCAGGCGCCACCGGCGTTCTCTATATCGATTATCGAGGCGGCTCTACGACGACCTGGGGCGGCATCACCTACGACAAGCCGAGCGCCAGTAACGCACAGATCAAAGACGTCTGGAAGCGCGTCTGCGAAGACTACATGCCGTTCACCATCAACGTCACCACGGACATCAAGGTCTACGAAGCCGCGCCCGAGAACAGCCGCCAGCGCGTGATCGTCACGCCCACGACCACGGCTGCCCCCGGCGCGGGCGGCGTCGCCTATCTCAACTCGTGGAACTGGACCGGCGACACGCCCTGCTGGTCATTCTACTCCACGGGAAAGGATGCGGCCGAGGTCATCGCTCACGAGGCCGGCCACACGCTCTCCCTCAGCCACGACGGCCGCACGACGCCTTCCGAGGGCTATTTCGCAGGACAGGGCAGTGGCGTGACCGGCTGGGCACCCATCATGGGCGTGGGCTATTACCAGCCCGTCGCGCAGTGGAGCAAAGGCGAGTACGCTTACGCCAACAACACCGAAGACGACCTCGCAAGAATCACACAGAACAACAACGGCGTCGCTTACCGCCCGGACGACACCGGCGCGACGCTGTCCGGCGCACGCTATCTCGACATCGCTTCGAACTTCACCGCTTTCGCTGAGGGCGTCATCGAGCGCACGGCCGACACGGACGCGCTGCGCTTCACCACCTCCGGCGGGCAGGTCTCCCTCACCGCCCTCCCTGTCGGTGACTGGGCCGACCTCGCGCTACAAGCCACGCTGGCCGATGCGACGGATGCCGTCATCGCCAGCAACTGTCCGCAAAACATCCTCTCCGCCTCGATCACGACCAACCTCGCCGCAGGCACCTACACGTTCCGCGTGACCGGCGCAGGCCGCAACAGCGCCTTAACCAACGGCTTCTCTGACTACGCAAGCCTGGGTTACTACACGGTCACGGGCAGCGTGGCTGGCGCCCGGCTGGCAACTTACCTTTCCGTGGCAGAAAACAGCACAAACGGAACCGTGGTGGGAACGGTGCAGGCCGCCGGCACGAACGGCAATCCGCTGGTCTATACGATCATCACCGGCAATGTTTCGAATGCGTTCTCGCTCAACAATAGCGGCACGCTCACCGTGGCCAATACCGCCGCGCTCAATTACGAGACGCTTGCGTCAAACACGCAGTTCACGGTTCAATACGAGCTGTTTGTCACCATCTCCAACACGGTCAATCCATCCCTAACCGAAGTGAACCGTCGCGTCGTCGTCAAGGTCCTCGACGTGAACGAAACGCCGACACTCTCCGGATTCGCCGTCACGCTCCTGGCGCACACGCAGCCGGGCACGGCCATCGGCAGCGTGGTTGGCGGCGACCCGGACGCCTTCTCAACCCTAACCTACTCGATCGCGGCAGGCAACAATGGAAACGCTTTCGCAGTCGACGTCAGCTCAGGCTCACTGACTGTGGCAGCCGACATCAGCGCTGCCACACAGACAGTCTACACCCTGACCGTCCGCGTCACGGACAACGGCACCCCTGCCAAAACCCAAGACGCGACCGTCCTTATCACGGTCGTCCCTAACGCTACCGGCTTCTTTCCAGGCTCCATCTCCTACGCGGTCTACGACAGCATCGGCAGCGGCACCTATGTCAGCAACCTGACCCTCAATGCGCGTTTTCCAACCGACCCCACTTGGGAAATACAGCGCACACTCTTCGAAGGATTGGCTAATCGCGCCGACGCCTACGGGGCCGCGATGCGCGGATTCCTCATCCCGCCCTCAAGCGGCACCTACACCTTCTGGGTCGCCTCCGACGACAACAGCGAACTGTGGCTGAGCGCCACGACCAACCCCGCGGCCATGACCCGCATCGCAACCGTTACAGGCTACACCTCTCCGCGCGTGTGGACCCAATACTCGAGTCAGAAGTCCGCGAGCCAATCGCTCGTCGCCGGACACGCCTACTACATCGAAGCCCGCCTGAAGGAGGGCAGCGGTGACGACCACATCGCTGTGGCATGGAATGGGCCCTCCACCGCGAACCAGACGAACGTCATCTCCGGCCTTTACCTCGCGCCCTACCTCATGAACTACGTCCCCCACCCGGCAGGCTTCACCAATACGATCCGCCGCAACCTCCAGGCTGGCAGCAAGGTCTGCCGCATCACCGTGTCCGACCAGAATCCGGGTGACACGGCCACCCTCGCCATCACGGCAGGCAACGGCAGCGGGCTCTTCTCCCTCGATCCGGACGGCTGGCTCCGCGTGTCGAACGACGCCGCGCTCCCGACCGCCTCTTCCCCCGTCACGCTGACGATCCGCGCCACCGACAACGGGACGCCGCCCCTCTCCGGTATCTCGACCGTGCGGATCGTCATCGCAGACACGAACGCAATCAGCGCCAGCGGGCCCCAGTGGGAAGTGTTCAGCGGCATCGGCAGCGGAACCGCCGTGAGCGATCTCACCGGCAACGCCAATTACCCGGGCCGCCCTGACGCGCTGACCGCCCTCACCAGCTTCGCCTCGCCCGTGAACACCGCCGACTCCTACGGCTCGCGCATCCGCGCCTACGTGACCCCTCCAAGCAGCGGCGACTACCAGTTCTTCATCGCCTCGGACGACGCGAGCCAGCTCAAGTTCAGCCGCACCACCAATGCCGCCAGCGCGCAGGTGATCGCGTCGCTGAGCGGCTGGGTCGATGCGGGCGCCTACACCCAGTACGCCTCCCAGATCTCCGCGCCTCAGACCAACCTCGTGGCAGGACAAGCCTATTACATCGAAGCGCTGCACAAAGAGGGCGGCGGCGGCGACCACGTGTCCGTCGCCTGGGCCGGCCCCGGCCTCACCGGCACCAACGTCATCGGCGGTGCCTACCTCACCCCCTTGGACATCAACTACGGCCCGCAGGCCACCAACACCACGTTACGTCTCAGCTACACGAACAGCGCCGGCACGTGGCTCGCACGCATCGCAGCCACCGACAGCCCGCTCGACACGCTGTGCTTCAAGCTCGTGACCGGCAACACCAACTCGACCTTCGCCCTCGACCCCGACACCGGCGACCTCACCCTCTCCAACACGGCGCTCACGGCCAGCCTGCTGAAAACGAGCTTTCCCCTGACCGTGTCCGTGCAGGACTCCGGCTACGGCGGCCTCTACCCCATCCACTCCGCGTCTGTCACGGTGACCGTCTCTGTGGTCGGCCCCTACGCCATCGGCTTCACCAACACGCTCCGCCGCAATTCACAAGCTGGCTACAAAGCCGGGCGCGTCACCGTGTCCGACCCGAACCGCGGCGGCACCGCCTCCTTCGCCATCGCGGCAGGCAACGGCAGCGGGCTCTTCTCCGTCAATCCGGACGGCTGTGTCCGCGTGTCGAACGAAACCGCTCTCCTCGCCGCCTCGTCGCCAGTCACGCTCACGATCCGCGCGACCGACACCGGCACCCCGGCCGCGGTGGCAGCCGCGCGGAAGCCCGA
>CAYSXF010000022.1:0-13691 GCA_964434815.1 uncultured Lentisphaeraceae bacterium | reverse complement strand
GGCTCCACGCGCGTGACCACGTTAAATCCTTTGTCCCGCAGGATCTTGATCAGTTTCTCCGCAGTCGCTTTCTGTTTTTCATCTCGGTAAAACACCACTGAGCGGTACTGCACACCGATGTCCGGGCCCTGCCGGTCCGTCTGCGTCGGATCGTGGATTTCGAAGAACAGCCGTGCCAGCGTTTCGTAGTCTGTCTGCTTCGGATCGTACAGCACCTCGACCGACTCGATGTGCCCCGTCCCCCCCTTGCACACTTGCTCGTAGGTGGGGTTTTCCGTCTTGCCACCCGTGTAGCCGCTCACCGCGCGGATCACACCCTTCGCCTGTTGAAGGTAATACTTCACGCCCCAGAAGCAGCCACCAGCGAACACCGCGCGTTGGAAATGCGCATCGAGATCGGCCTCCGCCACAAAGTCCATCGAGATCGAATTCACGCAGTGGCGCGTGTCGCGCGGAGTCAGCCGCTCGCCGGCAAAGACGTGCCCCAGATGTCCGCCGCAGGTGGCGCATAGAATCTCCGTGCGCTGACCGTCCGCGTCGGCTTGGTGCCGGACAGCCCCCGGAATTTCGGCGTCGAAGGACGGCCACCCGCAACCCGAATGGAACTTATCCTCGGACCGGTACAAAGCGGCACCGCACCGCCGGCAGGTGTAGACGCCCTGCTCCGTCTGGTTGTCGTATTTTCCCGTGAACGGCGCCTCCGTGCCCTTGCGCACGATCACGCGCTCTTCCTCCGCAGTCAGCTTGCGCCACGTCGATTCCATAGAGCCTCCCGCCAGAGACAGCGACGCCCACGCGGCCACTGCCATCCATTTTACCAAACCAAGTGCGTTCATCGTTAGCTCCCCCTCGTGATCCTCAGACAGACAACATCGCCCATCTCACTTCCTACGCCCATCAAGTATATGACCCTGCTGAACGAGGTCAATTGGGAAAAACGATACCCCAACGCGTCTCACACGGGCGTGTCTGAGAGCCCTCCGAAGATCGGTTTCAGATGCCGCTCATAAAGGTTCTCGGTGACGTGCCTCGCCACAACATCCCTGTGCGCATCCAACGCGCTCAGATACGGCTCGCCCACCTCGGCCGCCACTTTGTAGGCAACGTGCAGGAACTGCCGGAAATCGGGGTTGAAGTGCGAATCGCCCGGCGCGTTCCGCAGTGCGCCCGCGAAGCGCGCGCCGTCCCAGGCCTCGACATCATCGGCGCTCGGCAGCCGTTCGGGCGACACGTCGATCACCGTCGCATACGGGCCGCACAGCTCTTCGATCCGGGGCAGGGCACGCGCGTAAATCTCTTTAGCGATCAGCAGCCCGTCTCCGCCCGCAACCGCCAACCCGACCAGCTCTTCGAGCCAGGTGGTTCCTGCCGTTTTGACATGCACGCCCGCTCCCCGCGCCTTGAGCGTCCGCGCGACATGCGGGTAGAGCGAGAACTTGTCGCTGCCGGAGTGGATGCTGAGCTTCAGGTTATCGGGCAGACCGAAACGCCGCGCCGCATAACGCGCCACGCAGACGTCGGCGTCGAACTCGCGTCCGAACACGGCCGCATCCCCCACGTACTCCACGCCCTTGTTGAAACGCCCGGTGAACTTGGGCGCGATCGTCTGGATCGGGATTTTCTCTTCGGCAACCGCAGCTAGAATCACCAGCAGCATCACCGGAGTCTGCGGCAACACCGTCTCGTCCATCGAAATCTCGGTGACGAAATCCACGGAGCCTTTTTTTTCCACGATGTGCCGGTAGAGCCGTCCCGCTTGCCGGATCGCGAACAGCGTATTGCGCACGAGCTCCGCGAACTGCGAGCGTGTCAGCGTCACGGGTTCCGGCAGGCCCTCGATCTCATACGTGCCGATCAGCGCCTCATGCCGCGCGACAAACCCGTAGATA
This sequence comes from uncultured Lentisphaeraceae bacterium, assembly GCA_964434815.1. Lineage (GTDB taxonomy): Bacteria > Verrucomicrobiota > Kiritimatiellia > RFP12 > UBA1067 > CAYSXF01. The sequence goes on along the minus strand of CAYSXF010000022.1, from coordinate 11,802 downwards.
TCGCCTTCGTCCATGGTCTCGCCGATATAGTCAGCCACATCCAACGTGAAGAAATCCGAAGCCGCTATAAAGCCGTCCACGTTCTTCATGCTGATATGGTCGGCATCTACGTAGTACGGCTGTTTCCACTGGCCCTCGCGCACCGCCGCATCGGCCTCCTGCCGCACTGACTCGGGCTTTGTGCCGATGATCGTGTGCTCGCGGTTCGACTTGTTCCACACCGGCGCGACCACAACTCCCTGCCCCTGGGCCAACTTCCGGAACGCCGCCAACTGCGCACGGCCTTCGCGCCCGAACCGGTCGCCGACACCCATCGAATATTTTGCCAACTGTTTCATACTTATCCCTCCACCTTCCCTTTAAACCCCGGCAAAAGCAAGGCGTTCGCCTTACACCGGTTTACGTTCGATCATTTGGAATACTGTACCCAACTGAGCCGCCAGCAAGGTTGCGCTCAGCGAGGTTTGACTCTCCGCCAGCGCAGCAAAGTCGCCTGCCGTGCCGTGCGCCCACACCGCCGCTGTGGCAGCTTGAACAGCATCCAGGCCCTGCGCCCAAAGCGCGCCAACCATACCCGCCAGCACATCCCCCATGCCGCCGGAAGCCATGCCCGGATTGCCGGTCATGTTTAGCCAAGGCATCCCGCCAGGCTCGCACACGAGCGTGCCCGAGCCCTTGAGAACCGCAACCGCCTGATAGGTGTCAGCCAGCTTGCGCACCGCCGACAACCGATCGCGTTGGATCTCCGGCACCGTCACTCCCAAAAGCCGCGCCGCCTCGCCGGGATGCGGCGTCAGCACAAGACGCTGTCCCTCGCGCGGCTGCCACCCGTCCGACCGCAACACCGCCAATGCGTTGAGCCCGTCCGCGTCAAGTACCAGACGTCCGGTATAGGTTGCCAGCAGATGCGCGATCACGCCGCGAGCCCGCTCCGACTGCGTCATACCCGGCCCGGCCACGATGGCGTCAAAACCGCTGAGGTTACGCCCCCATGCGGCCAGCGCCTCGACCGAAAGATCGCCCTGCGGCGCCTCCAGAGCAGCGACCATCGCCTCAGGCACATGCGCCGCAGCGGCCCACCCGCTCTGCGCGGGAACCGCCAGCGTCAGCAGCCCCACGCCGCTTTTCACAGCTCCCAGCGCAACCAGCACCGGCGCGTGACAGAACCCTGCCGCGCCACCGATCACGCAGAGATGACCGAAAGTGCCTTTGTGCGACTGCCACGCACGCTCACTGAAGAAGCGCTTGATCTCCGGCAAGGCGATGAGCTGGCACGGCGCTTCAGCCACACGCCGTTCGCAAATCTCATCAGGAATGCCGATGTCCGCCACCACGAGATGCCCGACCCGTTCCGCCTGCGCTTGATTCAGAAAGCAACTTTTCGGACGCGCGAAGGTCACCGTGACATCCGCCCGCACTACCGCACCGGCCGCTTCCCCCGTGTCGCCATTCATGCCGGACGGCAAGTCGGCCGAGACCACCAGCGCATGAGGGCGCATCCGGTTCATCCATAAGACAGCTTGCTCCGCGGCGCCTGTCGGCGCCCCTTTGCATCCAGTCCCCAACACGCCGTCGACGATGATGCCGCGGCGCAGCATCATGCCCGAGACCACGTCGAGGTCCTCTGTCCAGCTATCGGCTGTCGCAAGAACTAGGCAGGGCACAGCTTTGGCGCGCATCGCGTCCCACGCCTCGCGGGCCGAGCCTTTGAGCGCGTCCGGCACGCACGTCATGAGCACCTGCACAGGGAAGCCGTCTTCATGGAGGCAGCGCGCGGCCACGCAGGCGTCTCCGCCGTTGTTGCCGTGACCTGCGATCACCACGACGCTTGTCATCCCGCGCAGAGCCGCAAGCTTCTCCGCGACGCGGGCCAGCGCGGCTCCGGCCCGGTTCATCAGCACCATTTCAGGAATGCTCTTCTCGGCGACCGCCGCCTGATCTGCCGCCCGCATCTGTTCGACCGTCAGGAAATGCATGCCGCACCTCCTCCGTTCTGCGCCCGCCCGTACCGCTCCGCCAGCTTCTCGAACCGTTCCGCCGCACGCCGCACGAACGCGCGTTTCTCCGCATACCGCCCCGGATAGAATGCGCCTTTGAACCCGGCCAGCACAAGCCGCTTGAATGCGGGAAGGTCGAGGGAGCAGGCGTCCGCCACCAAAGCGAGTTCGCGGTTGATGGTCGTATGCGACACCAGCGTGTTGTCCGTGCCCACCGCCACAGCCATACCGCAGTCGAGCATTTTTTTGACGGGGTGGTTGCAGATGTCGCCCTTCAGTTCGGGGATCGTCTGAAGGTTGCTGGTCGGGCACACCTCGATCGTCACGCGCATGGTCGCGATGTAGTCCGCCAACTGATCCGCAAACGCCGCTTTGTTCGGGATCGATGGATCTTGGATTCGTTCCGGCGAAAAGAGAAAGGTGCCGTGGCCGATCCGCTCCGCGTGGCAGCGCGTGATGGCCTCGTAGATCGATTCCGGGCCATAGGCTTCGCCCGCATGAACTGTCTTGCGGATGAAGTGGCGGTGCGCCTCTTCGTAAGCCGCGTAGTGGTGTCCCGCAGGGTAACCGGCCTCCTCGCCCGCAAGGTCGAAGCCCATCACGGGAATGCCGTGCTTTTCGCGAGCGGTAACGGCAGCCCGCACAGCCTCCAAGGAGGCGATGGCGATCAACTCTTTATGCCGCATACTTGGCAGCACATCCAGCAACCGGTCATAGTACGCGCTCATGCCTCGGCTGAAATTGCGCATCGCGCAGCAGATGATGGCCGATTCGAACGGGATATCTTCGCCTTTTCTCACCGCATCACACGCGTTGTGCTGCCGCGCACCGCGCGCGAGGCCGGCCCCGACGGCCTGCAAGGCGCGCACGCAGCCCTCGCCAGACGCCACAAGCCGCTGCGGCGCGAAGCGCACTTCCATGTAGCGCACCCCTTGCTCGATCGCGTCCTCTGCCATCTCGGTCGCCACGCGTTCCATGGCCTCGAACGAGAGCAGCACCGCACACGTGTAGTCGAACCCCAACAGATATTCCGAGAGATTCGCGTACACCGGCTTAAAGACCAGTTCTTGCAGGCCGGAAACCTCGTATGACGGGAGCACCACGCCCTGCTCTCTTGCCAGCTCGATCAGCGTCGGCATACGCAAGGAGCCGTCCAAATGCGTGTGCAGCTCACTCTTCGGCACAGCCAGAATCAACTCACGTGAAATCATATCAATACCTCTGTCCGGCTCACGCTTTAGAGGGAATCAGATCCGACCGCCACTGACTTAGAAAACAGACGGCATACCCCCTGAAGAAAAGAAAGACCGGCAGCAGGATGACGCCGTACAGATAGGGCATCGCCAGCGGAATGATCCCGACGCAGCAAGTACACGCCACGAACGCGAGAATCGCCAGCACCGCAAGCATCCAGCAGACCACGCAATAGGCGAGATAGCCGAGCACCGCGAACGGATACTGGTTGCAGAGCGCAAACACGACCAGCCATGCGCGCGACGCCGTCACGCCATGCCAGTACATCACCGGCACGACAAAGGCTTTCGCGAGATGCGCCACCAACTGCGTACCGACGGCGAGCAGCACCGCCGCCGTCACGCAGGCCACGGTGGGGTGCACCAGCGACTGCCGCCACACCTTGCCAGCGTCCATATACGGCCGGATAATCTGTGCGTAAGCGACAGCCGCATCCAGCGCGAACAGCAGCCCAGCGATGACAAAGAAAGAGACGCGCCAGACAAACAGCTCATGCCCCGCAGAACGCGCAGCGCGCCAGCACAGCAAGATCGGAGCGTCCGGCTGATACCACCGGTGAAGAAACATGAAATCCCCGCGCGAGCGCAGCGCGCACATCCAAAGACCCACCAGCAGAGTCAGGAAAACAAGCGCAACCGCAAAAGCGGATTCGTATAGTCCCGGATGCGCCAAAGCGTTTGAAACTTTGTCCAACAATCCGTCTGCCTGCTGCTTGAAGAGCGCAGGACTGCCTTCACCTTTCATCCCGTTGAAGTTGACTGACTGCGTGCCGATGTACGCCAGCCACGCGCAGAACCCCATGCTGAACCACCGCGTGATATCGAACGGCTTAAACAACACCGCGACCATTCTGCCATAGGCCTGTGAGGCAGCCGAAAGACATGAGGGCCGATCACCCGTAACCCCCAGCAGAGGCACCTTCTGCACGTCGGCCGGCACAAGCGGAGGCGCTTCCATCACCGCCGTTTCGAACAGCGCGCGCACCTGCCCCGCGTTGCGCCACTCGGGGCCGAACTCCGGCTGCCACACCAGATCGATCGCCTGCAGCTTTCCGTCCCGGACCAGGCCGCTCAGCTCTTCAAACGTCACCGGGCCATGGCGCACGCCGCCGACCGCATAATACCATTTCCGTTCCATAGCCCCCCTGTTGTTTCAGCGTCAGCCCGTTACCAGCGACCCGGTCAGATCCTTCACCGAACGCATCCCGTGCCGACCCAGGTAAGCGGCGATCCCGTCGATGACGCGCAGCGAGATGCCCGGATCGATGAAATTCGCCGTGCCGACCGCAACCGCTGACGCGCCTGCGATCAGGAACTCGATCGCCTGCTCGGGGCCCATGATGCCGCCCATCGCCAAAATCGGGACCGTGGCCACCTGCGCCGCCTCCCACACCAGCTTAACCGCCACCGGATGAATCGCCGGGCCCGAAAGCCCGCCGACCTTGTTGGCCAGCACCGGCCGGCGCGTCTCGATGTCGATCACCATCGCTGGCAGCGTGTTGATCAGCGCCAGCGCATCTGCGCCCGCCTCCTGAGCGGCCCGCACAAAGACCTTGATATCCGGCACGTTCGGCGCCAGCTTCGGCAAGATCGGCAGCCGCGTCGAACGCCGCACTGCCGCCACGAGGGAGGCCACCGTGCGCGGGTCGGTGCCGAAGGCGTGACCGCCCTCCTTCACGTTCGGGCACGAGATGTTCAGCTCCAGCCCTGCCACGCCCTCCACATCGCCAAGCCTCCGCGCGACCTCCGCATACTCCTCTTCGCTCGTGCCCCAGATGTTGACGATCACCGGCACGCCTGTCGTCCGCAGGAACGGCATGTACTCGCGCACGAACCCGTCAACGCCCGGCCCTTGCAGGCCGATCGCGTTCACCATGCCGCCCGTCACCTCCACATGCCGCGGCAGCGGGTTGCCCGGCCACGGCTGCAACCGGATACCTTTGACCGTGATCGCGCCCAGCTTCGTCACATCGATCAGCTCGGCGTACTCTTTGCCGTACCCGAATGTGCCCGAAGCCACCGCCACGGGGTTTTTCATCCGGACACCGCCTAAATCCACACTTAAATCGACTTCTTGCATACTCTGTTTCACTGCCCCGGTCCGCCTCACCAGATGATTTCTCGCGCCTCGAAAATCGGCCCGTCGTGACAGACCCGCCCGATCCAAGCCGTACCGTCCGTCCGCCTCAAATTCTGCACGCAGGCCAAGCACGCGCCCACGCCGCAGACCATGTGCTTGTCCAGCGACAGCCACCCGCGACACCCCGCAGCCAACGCGCGCGCGCCCACCGCTTTCAACATGCCGTCTGGGCCGCACGCGTACAACTCCGCCGTCTGCCCCTCGGCCTTCATTTGCGCGAGCTCCCGATCCAGCGGCGCCGTCACGAGCCCGGCCTCGCCGCGCGAACCGTCCTGTGTCGCCACGTGCACCCGCCACCCCATCCGCTCAAACTCATCGCACATTAAGACGTCGGCAGCCGTCCTGGCGCCCACCACCACCGCACCTTTCAGCGACAAGCGCTCGGCCAGAAAACACAGCGGCGCCACGCCGTACCCGCCCGCCACCAGCACCGGCGCGCCTTTCGGCTCAAGCGGAAAACCGTTGCCGAGAGGCCCGATCACCTGAACCTGCTCCCCTTCGCGCATCCGGCTCAACTCCTCGGTTCCCCGCCCAACGGTCTTGTACATGATTTTCAGCACGTCGCCGCTCGCACCGAAAATGCTGAAGGGCCGCCGCAGCGAGGCGCGCTCCAACCCCGGCACGCGCACATGCACAAACTGGCCCGGGCGAGCAGTCCGCGCGATCTCGCCGGCATCCAACTCCAGGACCCAGTAATCGGCCGTCAGCGGCGTCTGGCGGACAATTCTGCACTGCACATCAGTCATAGCGATACCGTTTCCTTTTTCGTTGGGCGCTGCCGCATGCTCGCAACCGGCCGCCATCAGGGCTGGGCCGCCGTCCCCGCTGCCGGAGCAGCAGGCGGACGCATCGAAGGGGGTTCCGGCGGGCCCTGCGGCGAAATCTCGTTCTGAGCTTCGATGTAATCCACGCGGGACCGGACGCGCTTGATTTCGGCGTTCACGATCGCCGCCGTTTCCATCTGCCCTTCCACCGTCAGCTTCTTCTGCAGCACCTGAAGCCTCTTCACATACTTCTCGGTCGTGTTGACAACGCCCTCGGCTCGGCTGTGCTTGATCGTCTCGAGCTGCAGGCAGTATTTCTTCTGCAGCTCCGTCAGTTTCGCAGGCTGCAACACCACGTTCCGCGGCAAGATCGCGCGATCAGCCTCAAACCGTCCCAGCTCATCGCGCACGCTCTCCCACCCGCCGTAGTCTCCCGCACGCTGGAACTGCTCCGCCAGATCAGTCAGGTCCGCCGTGTACTTGTCCGGCCACTCCGAAACCTTCTGTGAGGCCACGCGCTCGACCTCCGTTAGCTCGTGCTCGAAGTCGCCGCGCATCTTGGCGACCTCCTGCACGCGGTTCTCCGCCGTTCCGGCCAGCAGCATCTGCGGCGGCGTCTCCGATTCCACCGTGCCGGACGTGGTCGATGCCGCCAAAACCGCCTCGGCCGCCTGCTGCTGCGGCGCGCCCTTGACCCGGCGGATTTCGGCGTTGACGGCCGACGCCAGGTCCATCTTGCCACTCTGCATGAAGGCTTTCTGCATGTCGGTCAGATCGTTCACGTACTTTTTGCACAGCGTCACCAATTTGCGGCTGTGCAAGAGCCGCTGGTCCGACAGCATTTGGCGGTACTTCGTCTTCAGCACGTTGAGCTCGGACAGTTCGTCGCTGGCCTGCTCGTTCACCTGCCTCGACTCGTCGAACCGCTTGCGCTCGGCCTGCACCACGGCCCACCCCTCGAAGTCACCCGCCGTGCGACGCCGCTCCATCAGCAGATCCAACTCGCGCGAATACTCCGCCGGCCAAGCTTCTTGGAACACGGACTGCTCCCCCTCGATCTCGGTCAACTGGCGGGCGTACTCGCGCTGCTTCTGATCCATTTCGCCCGGCTTGACGACCGGGGCGCCATCTTCCGCGCCTGCCGCCACGGACGGGCGGAAACGCTCTCCCAGCTCCGTTTCCCCCAGCCAAAGCTGCGCATACAGCCGCAACGGCTTCGCCAGCACCGTCGATTCGTAAACCCACAGCCCCGGGCGATAGAACAGCTTCGGCACCGTACCGAACACACCTCGCGCCATCGTCGCGGCCACAGGGAGGCTCAGCAAATACAGGAGGAGGACGCCCAAGATCACGCCGCAGCAAAGCCGCACGCGCGCCAGCACAACGTGGAGCCGGATGGCCCGCCTGACCTTCAGCACGTCAGGATGGTCGGGCGCGACCTCCCTCAGCAGCTCCGCGCAGATTCTCTCGGCCGACTCCCACTCCCGGTTTCTCAAAGCGCGGTTCGCCCGCTGAAGATCGCGCCGCACCGTCCATTCGGGAATCTGCTGCGCCTCGCTCTCGAAACTCCGCTTGTCCTCAGCCAGCTCGCAGTACTGCTTGATGAACATCGCCGCGCGCTCGAAGTTCTCGGCGCGGATTTCGATCGGGATCTGAGTCTTGAGCTGCTCGCGCCGCCGGATATTTTTCTCGGCCTGCTCGCGCAGCGCAGCCACCTCCGTCAGAAACCGGCGTCCAGAAGGGCCGGCGGGCTCGAAGCCGTGCACCCGGCCCGCAGTCGAAACCACGCGCTCGAACCGCTGCTGCTCCGACGCCTCGCGCATTTTCTTCAGCAGCGAAACGATCCCTTCGTAAGCCCGCGCGTCCGCTCCGCAGTTGCCGCAGTACTGCACGCCCGCGAACGTCTCGGCACCGCACTCGGCGCAGGCTTCCGAGCCGTCCCACCCGCATTCGGCGCAGTACTTGATCGTCAGCGGGTTCACCGAGTCGCACCACTTGCAGCGCCAGGTGGTCTTCACCGTCGGCGTCTCCACGCGCGTCTTGGTCTGCACCTGATGCAGCGCCTCGGTAAAGGCGGCCGCCGAAGGCCACCGCTGCTCCTTGTCCGTAGCCAGCGCCTTGACAACCACATCGCGCAGCGGCACCGGGATGTCCTGCTCGCGGAAATAGCGCGGATTCTGCCCCGTGATCGTAAAGTACAGCAGCGCGCCCAGCCCGTACACGTCAGCCCTCTCGTCCGAGAGGCTCGCGTCCGACTCCTGCTCCGGCGCTCCGTAGCCCAGCGAGAGCAGCTTCTCGCCCGGCACCGTCAGCTTGGACTCCTCCTTGCGCATCAGGCGGGCCAACCCGAAGTCCACGATCTTCGGCTCGTTGCTCTTGTCCAAAAGGATATTGCTGGGCTTCAGATCCCGGTGTATCACGCCGCTGGCGTGCGCATACGCCACGGCGCGACCGATTTTGACCAGGAGCTCGACCGCCTCGTCGGTGGCGAGCTGGCCGTGGCGCACGATGTACTGATCGAGCGTCAGAGGAGCGTTCGGCTGCACCAGCCCGCCGACATGCGGGTCGCTCTTGACGCCGCTTTCGTCCGGACCGGCAATGTACTCCATCACGATGAACGGCCCGTCCTCGTCCTCGCCCAGCGCATAGATGTGGACGATGTGGACGTGGCTTAAGGCCGCCACCGCGCGGGCCTCGTGAAGAAACCGCTGCCTCAGCGAAGGAATGGCCTGCGTCTGGTGGGTCAGGCGCTTGATGGCGACAAAGCGCCCCAGCCTCCTGTCCCGCGCAAGGTACACCACGCCCATGCCGCCGTTGCCGATCTTGCTGTAAATCGTGTACTGGTCGAAAAGCTTATCGTTATGAGGCTCTTCGAAGGCCGGAGCCTCTACGGCCGCGACTCTCACGGTTGGCGTATCCTGCGACGCTTCAGGGCCTAACCGCTCCGTGGGCGGAACATGGATTCTGGCTGTACTTTCTTGCTGCACTCAACACTCCTCAACCGGGCCGCAGCAGCGCGGTTTCGAAAACCCACCGACTAGCGACCGAGTGCCAGAGATTATACGTGTTGTAACAGGCGTGCGTCAATTCAAGCGTCCACTTACTTATTCGCGTATCCGCACGGCCGCTCAGCGCGGAAAAACAACGAAAAAGGCGTCATGCGGAGCCATGAGCAGCGGCACGTCAACCCGCCCGTCCGCCGTGCGCGTCGCCTGCAAGCCGAGTCCTGTCTCACCGCTCAACGGATCCCACCGCGACGGCTTTCCCTGGCCTATGTCGCGGAAGGTGCATGTCACCGGCCCGCCGGACGCGCCTGCATTCACAAGAAAGTAAATGTCACCTTCGGGAGACCGGCGGTGCAGGAAACAAAGCTCCATGCCCTCCGTGTCCGACTCCCACTCCAAGTCAGGAACCGGGACGGATTCGCCCGCAGCGCCCAAGACCTTGCAGCTTCCCCCCTCCGCCAGTTTGGCGATCATCTCATCCTCGCCCGGCTGATCGCTGGCGACCAGCCAGACACCCACGCCGTTCGCCGCCATCTGCCTCACCAGCTTTTCCGCCGCCTTGTCGCGCAACACCTCCGTGGTCACAGCCAAGGCCGCGTACGTCCGCTCCGACTCGAACCGGATCTTTCCGCCTTTGACCGTCGCCGCCGCCAGCATCGCCTCATCGGCATAGTCGCACGCATAGCCCTCCAACGCCTCGGGCGTCCCCGTGGACCAAACCAAAAAGTCGGCCATCGCTTCGCCGTGCCGCAACATCACCTGGCACCGCCGGACATAGCGGCAGACCACGCGCATCTGCGCGAAACGTTCGCCCTCCTCCGGCACTTTTCCCGCGACTTGCAAGAGCATGCGCGTCGCGCCGTCGCCCAACAACTGATCCGCGTCCGGTTTACAGGGAAAAGGCAAACGCGCCTCGCCGGCCGACGGCGCCAGCCGGTCGCAGTCTAACCGCCCGACAATGAACCGCCTCCCCAACGCTCGCGCCCCTCCGGCCGCACGGATGTTCATCGCGCGTTGTCCCGGCGTCCGGGCGGGCGATAGGGTCGGACGCCGGAAATACAGGCCGACCGCTTCCGGATCGATCGGGACTTCGTCGATCCCGACCCCTGCCTCCAGCCCCGCCTCATGCACCAAGTCGTCCACCTTTTTCGCATACCGCTCGCGCCACGCATCGAGCACCGTCAAGGCCACCTGCTGCCTCACATACGCCGCCGTCGACTCCCCTCCTACCGCCACACCGGCCAATGCCGGCAGATGCCGCATCAAACTCAGCCCGCTCTGCTTCAAGAACGCCTCCGGCAGATCGCTCGGCCACACCAGCGTGTTCCGGCCATAACCCGCCATCTGGCACCACAACAGGGTCGTGCCGTACGTGTGCGCCAACCGGCTCTGACATGCGAAGAGAAGCTGATTCACATGACGGAAAACGGCCTTGCCGTCGAAGCAGTCGGCCAGCGGCTGCGCCACATCTGAGCAACCGAAGCGGTAGACGCGCCACGGCCCGTTGGTCGGAATCGTCCCTGATTTCAAATCAACGATCTGCTGCGGCAGGACCTCGCCCTCGTCAGGCACCGCCAAACGCGCCAGTTCCCGATAGGACGCGCCCGGCTGAAACAGGGGAAGACACCCATTCGTCTCCGTTCCCGTGGCGACCACCTGACTCGACCACACCAACTGTTGCACATGCGGCCTCGACGCCTCCTCCTCGGCGGAAAGGGCGAAATCGCAAACTCCCAGTTCCAAGCCCAGACGCCGACAGGTGTCCGACACCAGCGCCAGATGCGTCCACACCGCGTCATCCGCGACAGGCATGCGGAGCAACACACCGCCAGCCCCCAGATCGCGCATCTGCAACAACTGCATGGACAACGCGTCCTTCTCACACGGGAGTGCTCCTAAAGACACCTCGATGCAAGGACGCGAGTCATTCGCAGGGGGATCGCGAAACGACGCCTCAAGGGAACTGTCCGCCAGCAGCAAGGTCGCATACAAGCTAACCCCACAGGCAACGAATCTTAAGATTTGAGAACCGCAGAACATGGACGTAGCATACCACAACTCACCGCGCGTCTCCAACCCCTGCCAAAGGAGGAGTTATAAGTTAGGAGTTAGGAGTTGCAATACCCTGAAATGAGGTCTTTTAGCATTTTCACCTCCGAACTCCGAACTCCTAAATTCTCCTTTCTTTTCATCCGCTCTTCGTGCTACAAATAGCCCCATGGGAGCGAAAATCCATGCCCGTTGAAACGTTCGGACTCTATCTCGTCATCACCAACCCGGCCACCTCGTACGAGGCCTGCGCAGAAGCGGCCGTGTCCGCCAAGCTGCGCTATATCCAACTGCGCATGAAGCAATCCCCGCGCGACCAGATCGTGGCCACCGCGAAGCAGCTCCGGTCGATCACCCGCGGCTCTGAAACGCGGTTCATCGTCAACGACGACCCCTCCATCGCCGTCGAGGCGGATGCCGACGGCGTTCACCTCGGCCAGGACGATATGACGCTCCCCGAAGCCAGACGCCTTTTCCCCGCGCTGCGCATTTTCGGCCTCTCCACCCACAACGAAGAGCTGTCTCTTATACACATCTCCGCGCCCACGAGACCGGCAGAAATCCCGTATGCCGTCTTCTGCTTGAAAAAAAAAA
>CAYSXF010000021.1:0-13853 GCA_964434815.1 uncultured Lentisphaeraceae bacterium | reverse complement strand
CTCTCTATTCGTCGGCAGCGTCAGATGTGTATAAGAGACAGCCCCCAAACCCCGGGGCGTCCGATGGCGCGGGCTCTCCGAGTGCGCTTTCCGCGCCCAGTCGCGGGCTACCTGACGATCTCCCGGTCTCGCTCCGTGCGCTGGTGCCGGAGGCGGCGGCGCAACCCGCTCAAGAGGGCGGCCACGGGGAGCCGCCCCTACAGACGCCCTTCCCGTATCCCGCACGGGGCCTTTGTCCTCCGACCTCCGACCTCCGGCCTCTGATCTCCGCGCCCTCCCCCGCTGTTCCCACCGGCTCCGGCCTGGCGCTGTTCACCGCGCCGGAGGACGGGTCGCCTTGGCGCTGGTGCCGCGTGCTGGGCCAGATTGCGGGGCGGTACCTGCTGCTCGAAACCGACGGCGGCTACGTGACGGTCGATCCGCGCGCCGCGCGCGAGCGGGTGCTGTATGAGCGGCTGATGGAGCGCCACAAGACCGGCGGGGCGCTGTCTCAGCCTCTGCTGATTCCGGAAACCGTCCAGCTCGCCCCGGCCGACGCCGCACGGCTGCGCAAATATCTGAAGGTCGTCCAGGACATGGGCTTCGGCGTCGAAGACTTCGGCAACGACCATTTCCTGGTGGAGGCCCTGCCGGACGTGCTGTCCAGCGTCTCCAGCCGCGAGCTGCTGGGCAACATCGCGCACGATCTCGAGAACGCGGGGACGCGCCGCGGCTCCGAGAAGTGGCGCGAGGAACTCGTGGCCCAGGCCGCCTGCCGCGCGGCCGCGGGCGTGGAGACCGTGCTCAGCGACGACGAGAGCGCGAAGCTGGTGGCCGAACTCGCCCGCACGCGCATGCCCTACACCTGCCCGCGCGGCCGCCCCACGATGATCTTCACCTCCTACCGCGAGCTGGAGCGCAAGTTCGGCCGGTAAAGGCGGGCGGGAGCGGGGACGCCATCGTCCCCGTTTGGGACGGCGGGACACTCCTGTCCCGCGGCAAGGACAAGAGTGTCCTTGCTCCCAATGAAAACCGCGGACAGGAACGTCCTCGCTCCTGACAGATGCGCCGAATCGCCGGCGTGCCCGTTTCTTTTTGTCTAGGCAAAACCCTGATAAATACAGTATCATTTTTCTTCATATTCGGTTTTCGGTTTTTCAATAAGAGACAGGTTCTTGAGAATAGAGAAAGGTGGTCTGGTTATGACAATTCGTCGTCTGATGGTACATTTGGTTGCCGCGTGTGCGGCAAGCGCCCTCTGGGCGGATAACGGAACGTGGACTGCGGCAAGCGGCGGCAACTGGAGCGACCCGGCCAACTGGGCCGCCGCCACACCGGCCTCCAATTCGACCTACACCGCCTTTTTCACGACCGGCTCGGGCACGGTCAACAACGACCTGACTGGCCTCGCGCTGCTCGGCGTGCAGCTCTCCGGCAGCGGCTTCACGCTGGCGGGCAACACGCTCACGCTCGACAGCGCGGGCTTCATCACCGTGCTGGGCGGCAGCCACACGGTCAGCCTGCCGCTCGCCCTGCAGGGCAACACTACCTTCAGGGTCGCATCCGCGCAGACGCTCAACGTCAGCGGGGCGGTCTCCGGTAACGGCGGCCTGACGGTTTACGGCGGCCGCGCCGTGCTGGGCAATGCGGCCAACTCCTATACCGGCGCCACGGTCCTTGTCACCGGCATCCTCGAGGTCGCCTCCGTCAATGCGCTCGGCAGCAGTCCGGCCGATCCGGCCAACCTCTCGCTGGGCGACGGAACTTTTCGCTACACAGGCACCTCGGCGACCCTGAGCCGCGGCTTCACGCTGGCGCCCACGAACTTCGGCAACCGCGCGATCGCGATCGACGTGACCAATGCCGCAACGACGCTGACCGTCGCCGGCAAAGTCGCGACGCCCAACGGCTCGTTCATCAAGACCGGCGACGGCACGCTGGCATTCACCTACCCCGGCTATCAGGAGATCGGCAAAACGAAACCGGCAAACGGCGAATCCGGCGTGATCACGTATGACGCGAACGGCGTCGCCGACACCAACAGCTATCCAACGTTCGTCGTTGACAGGGGCCGCGTGATCCTCGGCGCGGCGGGGCAGACCAACGTCATTGTCGCTTCCTCCGGCTGGGTCGGGTCGAAAACCCTCACCTCGCCCCGGCTGGACATCATCGGCGGCGTCACCCGGTTCACCGGCGGCTATTTCACCATCGGCCGCGGCACGGGCACGACCAACTCGCCCCAGAGCCCGAGCATGTACCTCAGCGGCGGATCCTATGTGACGATCGAAGGCTCGGGCCTCGTTTTGGACAATGCCAACGGTCAGGCCAACCACCGCTGCCGCCCGTACCTCTCGATCGACAACGCCACCCTGCGGGTCTTCAACGACTGCTTCCTCAGCGAGGACGGGAACGCCACCTCCACGGTGACCGTGGCCAACGGCGGAATGTTCCAGTCCGACTCGAGCAGCCCGGTCAAGGGCTTCTCGATCTCCCAAAACGTGGGTGCGAAAACAGACGTGACGTTCGACACCGGCAGCACCGGTCTCGTCTACCAAGCGCGCGTGCAACGGGGCGGCACCCTGACCGTGATCGGCAACAGCGTGTTCGCGATGGACACGACCCCGACCAACGCGTACCAAACGGATTTCAATGTCGGCAGGGTGCTCTTCAACAACGGCAAGCTGGCCCAGCGCACGACGAGCCTCGTCTCGGACTGGTTCGTCTCGCTGACCAATATTCTGGTCGGCGCGAACAACATGACGCTCGACGTGGCCTCACAAGCCTGGCTCGACGCGCCGACGCGGGCTGACCCCTCCAACCTAGGCGGCAAGCTGATCAAGACCGGCAACGGCACGCTGGTGATTCGCCCCACCGCGCTGAATGTGCAGGTGAACGCCGGCCGCATGGCTTATGCCGTCGAAGCGCCACAGGTGACCAATTTGAACAACACATCCACCGCCACTTTCGCCGGCGGTTCGTCCGTCGAACTCAGCGCGAACGGCGCGGCCAACGGTGTCACCCTTGCCCTCTCCGGAGCAACCCTCAACCTCACCCCTCACAGCCTGGCCTCCAACCCGGATCTCTGGCGCTACAACGACCGCGCCATGCGGCGCGGCGACGGCATCCTCCAACTGACGCCGGAAATGGGCACGGCAGGCGCGCTCGCGAACCAGCGGGGCAGCGCCTTCCTCCAGCGCAAGCAGACCGTGAGCGGCCCGTGGACGGCGACCTTCTCGTATATCTGCTGGGCCACGGGCACGGATCCCGCCGACGGCTTCGCGTTCGTGCTTCAAAATGACCCGCGCGGTTCCAGCGCGATCGGCAGCACCTCTGCGAACCTCGGCTATGCGGACACCACGACGAGCAGGATCACGAACTCGATCGCGGTGGGCATCAACGTCACCGGGCACCAGATCCGATTCGGCCGTCAAGGCACGCTCGTGGACACGCGCGCGCTGCCCTCACTCCTGCCCAAACTGGGCTCTGCCCCGATCAAAACGAAGTTCACCGTCCGCTACGACGGCGCGGGGTCGATGACCGTCTTAATTGACCGACCCGGCTCGATCACCTACGGGTACACCTGGCAGGTCAACATTGCTACCGAAGTTGGCGCGAGCGACGCTTACATCGGCTTCTCGGGTGGCACGGGCGGGCGCTATGGCCAGCATTCGATCACCGACTTCCTGTTCGACAACGGCACGGCCACGCAGCCCGCCTACTGCCGCTATGGCGGCTCCATCTCGCTCGGCACCTCCGAGACGCTCACCACCGTCGGCAACCCTTCGACGCAGCAGCGCGGTTTCGTGATAGGCAAACTGGCCTATGCCGACCAGTCGGTAGTCAAAGCCGACGCCGTGGCCGCAGTGGTGATCTCCCCGCCCGCGCCCACGCTGGCTGATCAGGGCATGTGGACGCTGACCGGCCAAGCAAATTGGAAACCGGACGGCCGCCTCGCCGTTGCCACCAATGCTAACGGCAGTTCGGGAACGGCGTTCACCACGAATCTTTATCCGATCGCCGGCTCATGGACCGCGCGTTTCGGTTATGACATCGGGCTCACCTCTGTACCGCCGGCCGATTATTTCACCTTTATTGTTCAGAGCGCGGCCGCGAATAACGTCGCGACCGTTCCCAACCCCGGCTTCGCGATCATGTGGCGCTACTACGAGGGGGCTATCCGCACCACGCAGGTCAAGATGTTTACCAACAACGTGATGCAGATCGCCACAACCAACGCCTCACCAGTCGACCTGGTGGCAGGAGGCCACGCCACCATGACGGTCAGTTACGATGCGGCGGCCAAAACGGTCACGGTCATCACCTCTCAGGCGGCAGGCGCTTGCACGAATGTGTTCAGCGGTGTGGACATGGTCGCGGACGTCGGTTATGTCCAACAGGCCTACCTCGGCTTCGGTGCTGCCACGGGCGGACTCAACGCCGAAAACATCGTCAGTGACTTCTCGTTCTCTTCAGCGGCCATGGCAGCGGCTTCCGGCGGCACCGGCTATCTGGCTTTCGACAAGCTGTCCGGCAGCGGTACGCTGATCAAGCGCGGCACCGCCGCGCTGGGCCTGATGGGCGACATGGACCAGCCGACCTCGAACCTCGCGGTGCGCCTCGAGCAAGGCGGGCTGGTGCTGCGCAAGAACAACCTTGAGCCGCTCTCCGTGACCGGCGCGCGCAGCGACTGGGCCTTCACGCCGGAAGGCAAATGGGGCGACAACGGCACGCTGCAGTTCTGCACCTATGTTGTGAACTCCACCGGCACCGCCACCACGTCCCGCCGCGTCCGCGTGAAAGAGCCGTGGACCGTCACCTACAGTTTCATGAGCAGCGCGTCCGCCGACGCCTACTCGTTCTTCTTGCACAATGACCCGCGCGGCCCCAGCGCGGTCGGCGGCCCGACGACCGGTGCCGGATACAATGGTATCACGCCGAGCATCGGTCTGCGCTGGTGTTTCTATCCGGGACATGCCGCATCCGTCTCGAACAAAGTGACCATCGGACGTGCAGGCAACTGGGATGAAGGCAAAAATGTGAGCTATCTCCCGGTCGTCCTTCTGAACGGCTTGACCGGCTTCAACATCAAGTATGATCCGGTCGCAGCCACGCTGACGACGGTGCTGACGCAGGGCGTCTACGCGGTCACGAACGTCTTCACAGGCGTCAACGTTCCGACCGACGTGGGCAGCGACTACGCCTACCTCGGCTTCGGCGGCGGCTGCGGCGGCGCAAACGCCGAGATGCGCGTGCGCGATTTCACCATGACCTATGGGTCGTCGCTCACCGATACGCTGCCGGATCAGACCTATCTGGCGAACCTGACGCTGCCGGGCGCCTCGACGAACACGGTGACGCTCGACACGTCCATTGCGAGCGGCTCCTTCAAAATCGCTGCGGCGACGGTGGGCAGCGGCGCAACCTTCGGCCTGGCTGCCGCCGTGCAGCCCGGCACGCTGACGGTCGGGTCGGTGACGCAGTCGGGCGACGCATTCTACCCCGTCGCGGCTGGCTGCACGCTCGTGGCTTCGAACGTGGTCGGCGGTGCGACGCTGAACAAGAGCGGCGCGGGCACGCTGGCGCTCGCCGGCTCGGTGGCCACCTACGCCGGAGCGACGCGGCTCACGGCGGGCACGCTCTCGCTGCCCGCGCCGCTGATGCCGACTGCGACTGACCTGTATGTCACGAACGGTGTGACGCTGAACCTCGCCTTCACCGGCAGGCAGTACGTACACATGCTGACGGTCAACGGCGTACTGATGTATGCCGGCGTGTACACCTCCGCCAATACCTCGTGGATCACCGGTTCAGGCGTGTTAAAATCCACCTGGCCTTCGATTACCACGGTCATCATCTTGAAATAGCTCCGATCACTCGAGTCAAGGGAGTCCTCTCAAATCAAGAGAACCGACTCCCTTGGCTCGATGGACTTCCGTGACCGGAGTTCAGAATCAAGGAAAAGAACAAAATGAAACAGCTAGCATGCTCTCTCATCGCCGCGTGTGCGGCGGGTTCTCTCTTCGCAACCGACGGAACGTGGACTGCGGCAAGCGGCGGCAACTGGAGCGACCCGGCCAACTGGGCCGCTGCCACACCGGCATCCAATTCGACCTATACCGCCTATTTCACCACCGGCTCGGGCACGGTCACGAATGATCTGACCGGTCTTGCGCTGAAGGGCGTGCAGCTCTCGGGCAGCGGCTTCACGCTGGCGGGCAACACGCTCTCGCTCGACAGCGCGGGCTTCATTACCGCTCTGGGCGGTAGCCATACGGTCAATCTGCCGCTTGCTCTTCAGGGCAATACAAATGCGGCGCTGACGGCCGCATCCGGGCAGACGCTGACCATCGGCGGGGCGATTTCGGGGAATGGCGGACTCGCGGTCAACGGCGGGCGGGTGGTATTGGCCAATGCCAACAGCTACAATGGCCAGACCGTCCTGCAGACCGGTTTGCTGGAGATTGCCACCCTTGACGCGCTCGGCAGCGGCACCGCGCCTGTGAGTCTGGGTAACGGCACGTTCCGATTTGCGGGCACGGCACCGGCCGACCTGACGCGCGGCTATACGGTCTACAGCGGTGGCGGCACCGCCACCACGGTGCTCGACGTGCGCACCAACCTCACGGTTTCCGGCAAGGCGGATGCGCCAGCGGCGGGCGGCGGCCGCTTTCTCAAGATCGGACCGGGGACGCTCACCTATACCTATGCCGGCTACCAGACCCTGAACCGCGGCGGCTCAGGCTGGAACCCCGACACCAATCTGGTGATCGACACCGCCAACGGCGGCGCGGGCACACAGGGGTATTACGATTACACCATCGCCGACGGCAAGGTCGTCTTCAACACGCCCGGGCAGACCAACCGGTTCATCAGTCAGGCGACGATCGGCGTCCGCTATCCGGCCGCCGCCGCCATGGAGATCAACGCGGGCGTCGTCCAAGCTCCCGACACCTGGTTCTCAATCAGCCGCGGCAACGGCGACACAAACAACGCGTATTCTTCCTCGCTCACCGTCACCGGCGGCCGCCTGGAGCTGTGGGGCCTCATCATGGGCTACGCGGCCAACATGCCGGGCTTCAAGAGTTATCCCCGGCTGACCCAGACCGGAGGAGCGATCGCCATCTCGGCCGACTCTTACGTGCCTGAGAACGGCACCGCCGCCACGCTTAACTTCTCGGGCGGCACGCTGACCTCTGACGGTATGGGACAGGGCTTCGACCTGTCGCGCGGCGGGGCCGGCACGGTCATGAATATCTCCGACAGCGCGGTCGTCTCGCTCGCCAAGTTGCGCGTCAACACGGGCGGCACACTCAACGTGACGAACGGCGGCACGCTGGCCCTGCGCTCCACTACGGCTGCCAGCCCGGGCACTGTGGTTTTTGACAACGGCATGCTCACCACCTATGCGCCTTTGAGCCAGCCCTGCGACTGGTTCAACAACCTGACCACCTTCAAGATCCGCGCGGGCGGCATGACCGCCAATGTTCCTGCGGGGCAATTCGCCTTCCTCGGCACCCCGCCCGCGGCCGACCCGACCAGCCTCGGCGGCAAGATCACCAAGACCGGCACCGGCACGCTCGCGCTCTACAACACAGAGATGCCCATCGACGTCAACGCGGGCCGCCTGAAGCTGATGGGCGGCAACATCACCACCAACCGGCTCGCCAAGACCGTCACGCTGGCCGCGAACGCGGAACTCGAGCTGGCCGTGCCGCACGCGGCCGACGCGGACACGCTCTCGCTGTCAGGAACCACCAAGTTTGAGCTGACGATCCCGAGCCTCGGTGCCCGCACCGAGCTGTGGCAGTGGAATAGTTCGGCGATCAAGCGCACCGACGGGCTTCTCGAAGTGGTGCCGCCTGTCGCCAGTGTCGTCGGCTCGGTCTTCATGACCCGTCCGGTCAGCGTGACCAACGCGTGGCAGGCGAGCTTCTCCTTGGCGGCCGCGAGCGGCAGAGCCTATGGCTACCAGGGCGACGGCGTGACGTTCGTGATCCAGAACGACGCGCGCGGTGCATCCGCCTACTCCACCAACCTGTTGAGCGGTTTCGGCTATGCCGGTGCCGCTGCCCCCGTGACCAACTCGTTTGCCGTGGCGCTGGATCTCACCAACCGCAGGCTCCGGTTCGGCACGAACGGCGTCTTCGCGGCTCAAACGTACGACCTCTCGGCCCTGCCCGGACTGGGCGCCGACATGGACAAGACATACTTCGCGATCGCCTATGACGGCACCGGGACAGTCACTTGCACGCTGACGCGCAAAGGCTTGCAAAGCCTGACCTATACGTTCGCCGTCAATCTCCAGACGTTGGCGGGTGGTACGCAGGCCTACCTCGGCTTTACGGCAGGCAACACCTCGGCCCGGTTTGAGCAGCATATGGTCGGCGATGTGGCCTTCACCACGGCCGCCTCTGCCAAGTCCTACGGCCAGTATGGCGGCAAGGTGACGCTGGGGGCGGGACAGGCGCTGAACATGACCGTCAACCCCGCGGCCGCGCAGAACGGCTTCGGTCTGGGGCAGCTCACTTACGCTGACGGCAGCGTGCTCAACATCCAGCAGCCCCAGCAGCAAACGCAGGCGGCGGGCTTGTCCGACAAGGGGATGTGGAAACTGAATCAGGCCGCCCATTGGCTGGGCGACGGACGTCTGGCCGTATCATCCAACGCGATGAACAGTCCCGGCACGGCTTTCGTCACCAATCTGTATCCGGTCGCCGGCTCGTGGGTCGCAAAATTCGGATACGACATCGGCAACACCACCACACCGCCCGCCGACTACTTCGCCTTCATCATTCAGAACAGCAGCCCCGGCAGCACGGCCCATACTCCGACCCCAGGGTTCTCTGTCTGGTGGCGCTACTACGAAGGCGGAGTGACTTGCACGTCGCTCAGGATTTTCACCAATGGCGTCCAAGTGCTCGCCAGTACCAACATCGTGCCGGTGAGCCTGATTAACAAACAGCACGCGAACATGACGCTCACCTACGACGCGGTAGCCAAATCGCTCACGGTCATGACGGTCCAGGCCGCAGGCACGAACATTTCGGTCTTTGCTGGCATCGACATCGGGACGGCGGTGAGTTCGCAGAACGCGTATGTCGGCTTCGGCGGCTACACGGGCGGGCTGTCCGCGGAGAACATCGTCAGCGACTTCGCCTTCACACCGGGCGGCAGCGCGGGCGACACCTCGTGGCAGCGCGGCTACCTCGCGTTCGGCGCGGCCAGCGGCAGCGGCACGCTGGTCAAACGCGGCAACGTGGCGCTGGGCGTGCAAGACAGCCCCGACAACCCATTCACCAACGCCACGGTGCGCCTCGACGAGGGCGGCTTGTTGCTGCGCAAGCCCGTGTGCGAACCGGTCACACTGGGTGACGACTTTTACCTGAGCAAATGGGCTTCATGGGCACCCGGCGGCGCGCTTCAAACCATGTATAATCTTTCCACCATATCCGGCAATGCTGTGACCGCCAAACGCCATGTCGTCTCCCAGCCGTGGACTACGCGCTTCACCTTTTTCGTCGGCGCGCGCGGAGGCCAGGCGGACGGTTTTTCCTTCTTCGTCCACAATGACCCGCGCGGTCCCGCAGCTATAGGAGATGCTTACTCTAGTGCGGGCTACTTTGGTTCAACGAGCACAAAAATCGTCAACAGCATTGCTTTGGAATGGAACTACTATGAGGGCGACTCGATGAGCAACACCGTTGTGCTGGGCGTGAATGGCGCGGTTGCCGGTGCACGGCGCAGCAACCTGCCGATCAAGATCACCACGATTCTGCAAGAGACCGACATGGTGATCCGACATGACCCGGTCGCCAAGACACTGGCGCTCACGATGGCCCAAGGCACCAACGTCTTTTCCACAACCTTTACGGGTGTGGACATTCCGGCGTCGGTCGGCGGCAACCTCGGCTACATCGGCTTCGGCGCGGGCGGCGGAGGCGCGTACTGCGAGACGCGCGTCAAGGACTTCCGCTTCACGCTCGACACGCCGACGAATCCGCTGCCTGTTTCAACCTGCCTTGGCACGGCCATTCTTTCCGCTGGCTCGACCAACACCGTCTCGCTCGAGACCGTCGTGCCGAACGCGGCGTTCGCGATCGGTTCGGCGCAGGTCGGGGCTGGCGCGACGCTCGGGCTCGAATCCGTCAATGCCAACGGCGGCACGCTGTCCGTGGCGACCAACACGCTTTCGGGCGATGCGGCGTTCATCGTCAGCGCGGGCACCACGCTGTCGCTTGCCAACGTCTCCGGCGGAGCGGCGGTGACCAAGAGCGACAGCGGCACGCTGACCTTGACTGGCACGGCGGCCACCTACACCGGCGCAACGCGGCTCACCGCCGGCACGCTTTCGCTGCCTGCGGCGCTGCTACCGAGCGCGACGGATCTGTATGTCACAACCGGCGCGACGCTGAACCTCGCTTTCACCGGCAAGCAGTATGTGCACACGCTGACCATGAACGGTGTGAAGATGCCAGGAGGCCAGTACACGGCCGCCACGGCATCGTGGATCACGGGTGCCGGCATGCTGGTCGTCATCCATCCTTCGATCAGCACGTTCATCGTCAAATAACTTCGGTTCCTCCAGTCTCGGGAGTCTCGGTCATCTCTCTTTGCGGGGAGACCGACTCCCGTGACCGGAGCGACTCCCGAGACCGGAGACCGGTTTTCACCTGCGCTTGCGCCGCGCCCGTGAAACAGGTAACATAGGCTCCGTTTTGTGCCGAGACGCTGAATGGTAGGGACGCCTCCCCGAGGCGTCCGCGGACGGTTCGGGGAACCGTCCCTACCAACGTACGACGCTTATCCCCTGAGGTTTCGCCATGCTGGACATCAAGCGTATCCGTGAGAATTTCGATGAAGTCGCCGAAGGCCTGCGCCGCCGCGGCGCTGACCTCGCGCTGGCTGAACAGGCGCGCGACCTCGATGTGCAGCGCCGCGCGCTGGTGACCAAGACGGACGAGCTGAAGACCCTGCGCAACACGCGTTCGAAAGAGATCGGGGCGCTCAAGAAGGCCGGGCAGAACACCGACGCCGTGCAGGCCGACGTGCGCGCCATCGGCGACCAGATCACGGAGCTCGACAACCAACTCCGGCAGGTGGAGGAGACGCTCGAAGCCGCCATGCTGCGCATCCCGAACGTGCCGTGCAAAACCATTCCCACGGGGCCGGACGCGTCGGCCAACCGCGTGGTGCGGCACGAGGGCGTCGCCCCCGCATTCGACTTCCAGCCGCAGGACCACATCGCGCTGGGCGAGCGGCTCGGCCTTTTCGACCTGCCGCGCGGCACGAAGATCACCGGCTCTGGCTTCCCGCTGATGTTGGGAGCCGGCTCGAAGCTCCAGCGCGCGCTCGTCCAGTACATGCTCGACATGCACACCGAGCGCCACGGCTACACCGAGATGCTGCCGCCCTTCGTCGTGAACAGCGCCTCCATGCGCGGCACGGGCCAGCTCCCGAAGATGGCCGAGGACATGTACCACTGCGAGATCGACGACCTGTGGCTGATCCCGACCGCCGAGGTGCCTGTCACCAACTACTTCCGCGACGAGATCATGGACCGTCCGCTGCCGGTCTACCTCACCGCCTACACGCCCTGCTTCCGCCGCGAGGCGGGCTCGGCCGGCAAGGAGACGCGCGGCATCCTGCGCGTCCACCAGTTCGACAAGGTGGAGATGGTGAAGTTCGTCGAGCCCGAGAACTCCTACGCGGAGCTGGAGACGCTGGTCGCGAACGCCGAAGACGTGCTCAAGGGCCTCGGCCTGCACTACCGCATCCTCGAACTCTGCTCGGGCGACATCAGCTTCTCGGCCGCGAAGTGCTACGACATCGAGCTGTGGTCGCCGGGCCAGAAGGCTTGGCTGGAGGTTTCCTCCTGCTCGAACTTCGAAGATTTCCAGGCCCGCCGCCTGAACTGCCGCTACCGCGACGCGAACGGCAAGACGCGCCTCGTCCACACGCTCAACGGCTCGGGCGTGGCGCTGCCGCGCCTGGTGATCGCGCTGCTCGAGCAATGCCAGCAGGCCGACGGCTCCGTGCTTCTGCCCGAAGCCATCCGCCCGTATATGCGCGGTCTCGAGCGGCTCGTGCCGGTGAAAAGATAGGCTGTTAGCGGTTTAGGCTGTAGGCTGTTAGGTTGGCATCCAGGCCTAACAGCCTATATGCCTTTTCTACCGGTCACAGCATCAGGTCCGGGACTTTGGCGCGAAGCTCGCTCATTTCCTGCGTCCACTTCTTCACATCCGGATCGTTCTCCGGCTTGGCAAACTCGCCGGCATGCTGGTCGCTCCAGGTGCGGAATTTCAGATGTGCGGCGTCGTATTCGGCCTTGAGCCGTACCTCGGCCATTTTCATTTCGCGCAACTGGTCTTCGAGGTGCGCCTTGTCGGCGTCAGTCACGCGGTTCCGCTGCAGGGCCAGCTCTTTGGCCTTGTCGAGGTGCGCCGTGTAGACCGTGTACGTCGTGTTGTATGCGTCAAAGAACGGATTCTTGGCGGCCGAGGCCTGAAGCAGCTCGTTTTTCCGCTGGCTGATTTTGCCGTTGAGTACGTAATACGCTTGCAGAGCCTCGAGCTGCCGGGCGGAGAGGAGCGAGTATGTCCCGGTAAACAGGCAGATGTCTTTCGCGCTCACCAGATACATGTCGTTGGTTGAGCCGGATGTGGGAAACTGGCACGCGACCATCACGCCTTTCGAAGACTTGCGCGTTTCCTTGAAGGTGACCAGCATGCCGGCCGGCACGTGTCCCTGGCGCGAGCCGTTGGGCTTGTAATACGAGGAGCGCTGACACGTGATGCCCCACTCCGGCTTATCGCCGCCGGAAGCGAGATGGATTCCCTGCGAGGCTGGCGGCGCTTCATGACCGTCAGCGGTCACGGAAACAGGCAGACGCGGCTGCTCTGTGATTTCCGCTATGGG
Organism: uncultured Lentisphaeraceae bacterium; assembly: GCA_964434815.1. Classification (GTDB taxonomy): domain Bacteria; phylum Verrucomicrobiota; class Kiritimatiellia; order RFP12; family UBA1067; genus CAYSXF01. The sequence continues at coordinate 959 of CAYSXF010000021.1, read as the reverse complement.
CGGCTGCGCGGGGGACGGCAAAGCGCTGGGGACGGCAGACTCCACCACCAAAGGCGGCGTGTCGTGCTTTCTGAAAAGCCCTGCAAAATAGGGGCGGGCGAGCGGCGCTGCGACATAAACGCCTGCGGTTCCGACAAGCAGGCTCGACAAATAAATGGGCCAGAAAAATTTCATTGGGTTGCATCGTAGCAAAAACCGTACCCCCGCCTCAAGCATACGCTCATCGAACCGCTCGCCCGCCTTCCGTCACTGACATTCAGCTTTCGCACACGGAACCCCTTCTGCTATGATACGGCCTATGCGCGTGTTTATGTCACAGACGGCCGAATCAGGGAAGGCGCTTTATGCGTCCCTGCTCTGCGTGTGCGCGGTGGCCACCGCTCTTGCCGCCAGCGAGGGGGTGACGAAACAGCCGTTCGGTCATTATCAGCCCATTCTCGACCGCATGCCGTTTGGAGCGGAAGTTCCCGTTGTAGCCGCAGTCGACCCCGCACAGGCCCAGACCGCCGCTCAATTGCAGGCGGACCAGCAGAAGCTGGCCAAGCAGGTCAACATGTCGGCCGTCAACGTCACCCCAGACGGCGAGACCGCTATCGGTTTCACCGACCTCTCGGTCAATCCGCCGGTTAACCACTTCCTGTTAGTCGGCGCATCGGCAGACGGCTGGAAAGTGGTCAGCGCGGACTACGACACAGAGACAGCCACCATCGAAAAAGATGGGGTGAGCATCACGCTCCAGTTGGGCAAAGGCCTGATCGATCCCACTGCGCAACCGGCCAAAGGCGCTTCTCCGGCAGCTCCAGGCACACCTTCCTTCGGCATGCGCCGGGGCTCCCCGTCCTTTCGCTCTCTCGGAGGGCAGCCGGCCACAACACTGCCGGCGGCGGTCACTTTGCCCAACAGGCTTCCCGCCGTCAAGCCGCCCTGTCTCTTATACACATCTCCGAGCCCACGAGACA
>CAYSXF010000020.1:4530-13951 GCA_964434815.1 uncultured Lentisphaeraceae bacterium | reverse complement strand
GAAAGCGGGTTTGCCTGATGCCTCGACCAACTGAAGTGCGGCAGGCAGTGGCCACGCGGACGACCTTTCCTTCAGAAGTGCGAAAAGTTCGCTCGAACCTGCTGACTTCGGCAATGTCTCAAACCCGCCGGCTTCGCGGGCCTGGTTGTAGTCGTTCTTGACTGGCGCGTCTCCATATACCACGATCCGCACGCCGGCCGCCTGGAGTTTGGCGAGTCCCGCCCGCGCATCGTCGGGCAGATGCGTGACCTGTGGCAGTATGAATACCTTCGTTGAATCGAGCGGACGCGGCGCCACGCCCGTACGCGCGAAGGCGGCCAACTTCTCCTCTGTCGCGAAACCCAGCGGCTGCCCGAGGAAGTTGGCCGCCTCGTAGGCAAGGCCAAGATGATGCTCATGGTCGCGGCCGAGAACCATCGATGAGGGGCTCCATAGCAGCGTCACGGTCGGCGCGAGATTCTGAAGCGCAGCGACTTCATGGGCGAGCCGGTTGAGGTCAAGAGCGCAGCGGCCCACGGCCTCCACACAGTCGGGGCGGTGCAGAATCGAGCCCGCTGTATCGCCTACGTAATCGTTGCAGCGCTCCCAGACCCAGACCGTCGTGGAGCTTTGCCCGTGGATCGCGTTCTGCCAGAGCGCCTCGTAGAGGTGCGCGGGAGGGATCACATTGAGGTCGCGGTCGGCGATGAGGTGGTTCTCGGAGTTGAAGACCGGCAAGTCGGCCATGCTGCGCTGGAAGTCGTAGCCCGCCTGGCAGTGCCGCCAGCCGTTGTTCCAAAGCGGGCCGTCCTTGTCGAACATGTTATAGGCGTCGTTGCCGTTGTACTGGCTGAGCGCGGCGAAGCGTTCGGGGTCGACGGACCAGAAGCCGTGCACGATCTTCTGAAAGTGCGCTCCCATCATGATCTTGGCATGCACCGGCATGTCGGGAGCCATGGAGTGAACCACGTCCGCCATCCAGCGGTGAAATTCGGCGAACGTCTCGCAGTTGAAGCGGACGAAATCAAGGCATGCCGGCGTGGCCTCGAACTCGGGCTTCGGTACGGGGATCGAGGCAAAATCCGCGTAGGCCGTGCCCCAGCGCGCATTCAGGACTGCGACCGTGCCGTGCCGCCGCTCCAGCCAGGCGGGCCATGCCTTCGCGGCGACTCTGCATTTCTGCAAGTCGACGCAGATCGGCTCGTTGCTGAGGCAGAGCGAGTGGATCGCGGGGTGATCCTTGATGCGGGGAATCACGTGGCGCAGCGATTTTTCGAGCACCGCGCGGGCGTCCGGATCATGCACGCAGTATTTGAAGAACCCGCCTTGACACTCTTTCAGATGCGGCCACTTCTCCAGCGCCCATTGAGGAAAATAATGCGGGCTGAGGAGAAGAGCGATCGAAACGTTCGCCCGCGCGGCGCGATCGCAGACCGCCAGAAAGTCGTCGATCACACGGTCGCTCGTGTTCGTCTCATCCGGAAGCACCGAATTGGGTCCGAATTCAATCTGGATGATGTTGCAGCCATAGCCGGGAAACTTCTCAATGTCGCGCTTCACTTGGCCGAAATGACCGTAGCCCGTGAACAGAACCGGCCCGCGCTCGGTCTTGCCGTCCGGGAAAATGCGCGTGCCGATGGTCTGGGCATGCGAGACCTCCAGCTTACTGGTCACATAGTGCGGCACAGGAAAATCGGCCGCTTCTCCTGCGAGAATCGCTTCGGCTCGACTCGCCTCACGCGCCGCCATCTGCTCCAAGAGGCAAACGGTGTCCCACGCCCGGTCGGTTTTGTCGTCCCGCAGATCGGACTCGACCCACGGAATGAAATTGTCCAGCACGGTCAATGTGACGCGCGACGCGGCGCCAAGCCCGCGCTGTTCTAGCCGCTCGACTTGGGTGCGTAGCCGGTCACGAGACACCGTGACCGGCACGAGTTTCGCGCGGACCCGCTCTGCCGAAACCAGATTGATGTCGCGATCGTGGCGGGCGAAAGGTTTGTCGTCGCGTATCAGGCGGGCGGACAGTGTGAGCTTCTCGGAAGCGCGTTTCCCGAGTTCCGCACGATAGGTGATGAAGGCCGCACGCATGCCAGCCGCCACCTGCGCCTGCTGCCGCACGACCGCGTGCCCCGCGGCATCCGACAGCACGATCTCCAGGCAGGAAGGCTGGGAACTGTCGCGGACCATGGCGACGCCTTCGGCCTTGAACTCGTTTCCGCAGAAGGCCCACGCGTCATGCGGCCAACGCTGCGGTGCCCAGTGCGTATCGATGGCGCGCCCGTTGTTCAAGCGAGCTGGCGGCTCAGCGGGAGCAAGGTCCACGAAATCGACAGGGTCCTCGCCCTCCAGCGCATCGGGAATGGGTCGCACGCCCTCGCGCAAGGAGATGTCGTCCACCCAGATCCCGTCGGTCGGACGATCGGAGACGATGCGCAAAAGGAAGGACGTCTCCTTCTCTCCAGTCACAAAGGTGTGTGTGACGCGTTCCCAGCGGCCGTGAGTCGCAGGCAACGAGCAACGCACGGTCCACCCCTCGCCGCCGCCTATCCACGCGCCGGGCGGAGACTCTCCGGTCTTCACAAAAGCCGCGAGCGTGTAGCTGGTGCCGGGCTTGACAGGAACTTCTGTCGCAAGACGGAGCGTTCCATACACGTGCGCCCCGAAAGCCGTGCCGTTGGTGATTTTGATGGCGGTCTTGCCCGAGTGCGGGTCCTGCGTGTCGAGGAACAGCTTCGCATCCGTGTTGCGCGGCTCCCAAACCCAGTCTCTTGGACACGCAGTCCCGGCCTGCTCAAACGACCTGTTGGGCACGAGGTTTGCGCCGGGCTCAAAGGGCGAAAGCCGCAGCCGGGACTCTCCGGGCGCGAGAGGCTGTTCTGCATGAACCGTCGCGACACATACAGAGGCACAAAAATAAAGCACGCAGCGCATCACGTAAAATTCCCCACACTCACATCTGTTTCAGCCACAAAAAGGCAAAACACTAGGAAAGAGTTGCCGTATCGTCCATTGTCTCTTTTGTGCCTTGCACTTTATCTGCGCAACAACCGCAGAATCACGTTCAGCACGATGGTCACAACCACGCTCGTGATCAGACACGTGACGACGGGAAAGTGGAAAGACGAGTTCTTGCCCTCGATATGAATATCGCCTGGCAAACGTCCGAGAAACGGGAATTTATCCGAAAGCAGAAAGACCGCACCCAGCGCGGCGATCACCCCGCCCATCACGATCAGCATCACCCCAAACTGTTTCATACGATGTCTCCTGCATGCGACGCACACGGGGGTTCATTCAGTTGCAAACTGTTAGGACCCAGTTATGAGTTCCCGTTCCAACTCCTAAATCCTAAATCCTAGCTTCTCCCTATCTTCAGCACCGCCGCGCCCACCAACCGCCCTGACCGCAGGTCATTAAGCGCCTCGTTCGCCTGCTCCAATCCATACGTCGTGATGTGCGTTTCCATGCGGATGCCGGCAATGGCCTCGAAAAACGCCACGCCGTCCGCACGCGTTAGGTTGGCGACCGACCGCACGCTCCGCTCCTGCCACAGCAGGCTGTACGGGAACGACGGGATATCCGACATGTGGATGCCCGCGCACACCACCGTGCCGCCAGGGCGCACATGCGCGAGCGCGGTCGGCACCAGCTCGCCCGCCGGAGCGAAGATCAGCGCCGCATCCAGAGCGTGCGGCGGCGACTCGTCGCTGTTGTCTGCCCACACGCAGCCGAGCTTTCGCGCGAACGCCTGCGCCTGGATGTCACCCTTGCGCGTGAAGGCGTACACCTCGCAGCCCTGCGCAACCGCGAGTTGCGCCAGCAGGTGCGCCGCAGCGCCGAAACCGTAGAAGCCAATCCGGCGCGCCCCGGCTGCCATGCGGTAGGCGCGGTAGCCGATCAGCCCCGCGCACAACAGCGGCGCGGCGTGCTCCGCTGTCCAGCCTTCCGGTATCTTGAAGCAGTAGCGCTCATCAGCCACGCAATATTCAGCATACCCGCCGTCGAGCGTATAGCCCGTGAACTTCGCGGCGGAGCAAAGGTTCTCGTGGCCCGCGCGGCAGAACTCGCACACCCCGCACGTCCATCCGAGCCAGGGGATGCCGATGCGGTCGCCGACCTTCACGAGACCGCATCCCTCGCCCACCGTTTCGGCCACGCCTACGATCTCGTGTCCCGGCACAAGCGGCAGTTTCGGCTCCTTGAGCTCCCCGTCTACGACATGCAGATCCGTCCGGCATACCGCGCATGCCAACACTCTCACCAGAACCTGTCCCGCCCTCGGCGATGGCACCGGCATCGCCCTCAGCTCCAGCGGTCGGCCGGCCCTCTCCAACACCATCGCTTTCATGCGTCACCACCTTGCTGTCCGACAGCGTGACAATTGCTCCAGAACCGACCATAATCCACGCGAATTTGAGGCAGGGCAAGTTCTCCTGCGCTTCAGGTCAAGAGGTTGCCTTGAAGTTTCTGGCCTAGCGCGACTTCTTCAAAGCGCCATTCCAAGCATTGCGTTCATGCGCGGAACGCGCCGAACAACTACGTGTGCCTAGTATCCGACGGCGTCATCCAAGAAGGTAGGGGCTCGCCTGTGGCCTCATGATAAAGTGTCTCGGGAGCCACATCGATTTCATCGCCCCAAACGATGGTTCCCAACTCGGAATTAACTTTGAAAGTGCGGAAAAAGTCCATGTTCCGAAGCCGGCTGAACACACCGCCGCGCATAAGTCGGGACGAAAAATCAACGACACCTTTCCTGCCGTTATCGAACACTAACTCGATCTTATAATCGCCCTGATGCCTCGCTTCAACAACTTCGTGAATCATAGCGTTCCTCGTTTTCCTACTGCAGTGGCTCAATTTTCTCGGGCACCTGACTGTTCTTCGCCGCCTCCCACCCTTTCAGGAGATCATTCTGATGCAGGGATGCCCATTCCATGACCATCCCTAACGCACGAGACGGCAACCGTCCTTCAAGCACTCGCAGCGTCGCGATCTCGATAGAAATTTTTTCATCTCCATACTTCGCATGGAAATGCGGCGGATTGTGATCGTCATAATAAAGTGCGATCAATATCCCGAAGAATCTACACACTTCTGGCATACTCCCCCCTCCGTCGAATCTCACACCAACTTGACGGCTTAATGATACCATTTTGCCAATCTGCCTTCATAGCCCCATTCTCCGCTATGCCAGGGGGACCGACTGTTTTACCAACAAAACCATCGGCTCAGCGGTCATGGCGACGGTTTATTCTGACTTCTTCAAAGCGTAAAGGTGCTTTTGGGTGGCGACGTACAGCGTGCCGTTCGCGGCCACAGGTGTGCCGCTGATCGGGCCATCGAGCATGACGGACGAAAGCACCCGCTTTTCTCGGCTGGCCGCAAGCACGACAAACTCACCCTTTCTGGAGGTCGCGTAGACCTTGTCATCCGCCACAAGCGTGGAGGACCACATCTCACCCTGAATGTCATGCGTCCAGCAAGCCTGCCCCGTCACCGCATCGACGCAGTGGATCTTGTGGCTGGAGTCGGCGACGAAAACGAGCCCGTTCCAGACCGAAGGCGTCGACAAGGTATGATTCGTCAGAGCATACGACCACTTTTTCGCAGTAGCCGTGACGTCACCGGTCTTCGTCGCATCGATGCACATGAGCCACGACTGGCGCTTGCCCCACCAGATGTCGCCCCCGCCCGCCACGTAGATGCGATTGTCAAAGAAGACCGGCAGCCCGTAAATGGTGCTCGGCCCCTCCTTCCGGTTTGCCGTGTAGCGGTGCACTTTCTCCTTGGGCGCGGTCGGGTCGATATCGAACCACCACACCTTCTTCAGCTTCTGAACCTCGCCGGTCACTTCCGTTATGGGCTCGAACGCGTAGACGATCCCGTTCGGCCCGGCAAAGAAGATCAGCTTGCGCCCGTTGACAACGCCCAGCGACGGCGAGGACCAGGTGCAGTGAAAAATATTCGGCCCGATGTGCTCGTCGTCCCGCGCCACCAGCCGGCCGGTCGCCTTGTCGATGACGATGAGGCAAGGCGCGTCAGGCGAAGCGATATGCCGGTGCGTATCATCGACTCCGTTCGACGTGTTGACATAGAGAAACCGGCCGTCCATGAGGATCGAGCAGTGCGCGGCGTCGTGCTGGCGGATGCCGCACTCCTTGATCATGTCGAACAGCCAGAGGATGTCCGCGTCGGTTGCGCCGGGCTCAAGCGCCGGCTGCCCGACCGGAACCATGTGGCGGCCTTCCTCTTTGAACGGCCCGTCATTGCCGTTGGCCATCCCGTTGACATCCAGGCACATCACTTCGCCCCTGCTGCTGACGACATACGCGCGCTCGCCTTCAACCGTAGGCGCAGAGCAGATGCCGACGCCTGTCCAGTCCCAGTACACGCTGTTCGTGATCTTCGGCACCACCAGTTGCCACTGGAATCTGCCGCTTATTTCGTCGAAGCACATCAGCACGCCGCGGTCGCCTGTCTGCCGCGGGTCGCGGGGCTTGCCGTTGTTGGTGCCGATGAACACCCTCCCGCCGGCGACAACCGGAGTCGCGTGCGTTTCCGTGCCGAGGTCGGCCACCCACTTGACGTTCCTGCCGCTCGCCGGATCGCAACTGTCGGGCAGCCCTCTCTCGGACGAAATCATGTTGCGCGAATAACGTTCTCCCCATTGCGGCTGGTCGTTCGCCTTGACCCATGCGCTCGGGGCGAGGATGCAAAAAACGAACGCAACACAAGACCGCATCGCGCATATGGCTGTCCGTCCGGCATATTCCTGCATGGGATTGTCGCCCTTCATGGTCGGATGTTAGCAAAGACAGGCGGAATGTTCAACCGCAGCCCAAGATGCTACACTACTCCAACATGAGAACCATTACCGCACTTGCTAATTCACTGATCCTACTCGCCACTCTGACAACCGCAACTGAGACCGAAGTGCTGTTCGACGGCACCGGCATCGCCGACTGGACTAATGCTCGCGACGTCCAGCGCCTCGCTAAGGAATTCTCTCTGAGCGAACTAACGGGTGTGCAGAACCCGGCTGCGCTGCAGTGGCGCTTCGTCACGAGAGGCATCCCGTTCAACGACATCTTTCTCCAGCGGCCCATCGCGCGGCGGTTCGACACGATCCGCGTCCGCGTGAAAAATGAGGGCGAGAGTTTCGAGCTGGCCTGCAAGGCGCGCGCGGCCGATGGCGCGGAGTGGACTGCGAAACGTGTGCCGCTGCAGGCCGGTGAGGACTGGCGCTGGGTGGAGTTCCCCGCTGCCGATTGGGCAGTCGCGTCCTGGTCGCACGACGCCGATGGCAAACTGGATTTCCCACTCTCCTGGTTCGCCCTGATCGCCTTCAATATCAAAACCGGGCCTGAGTACAAGCTGAGGATCGCGAGCGTCGAGGTCGTGCGGCCCGAGCCGCCGGTGGCGGCTGTGCGCGACGTGCGGATCCCTGCGAAGATGCAAGCCGGGCAAAGCTACCCTGTCAGCCTGAGCTTCAGCGTGGACAGGCCGATGCAGGAGGACGGCACCTATCTGTCATTCCGCCGCGGAAAGGCTGAACTGTTCCGCGCGCCGCTCGATCTGCCGACGCCGCTGTCTAAACTCACTCCGGGGCATGAGGTGCGCGTGCAGACAGAGGTGCGCGTGCCGCTGTTTGCTTTCGGCGGACAGCAATCCGTCGCGCTGTGCTTGGGCGACGCGCATATCCGGCTGGACGGGCGCTTGGCTGACCAGGAGGTGGCCACCGTGACCGTCGAGCAACGGGACACCAAGAAGTGCGTCGCCGCCGTTAAAATGCACAACGGGACGCCGACGCTGTTCATCAATGGCGAGCCGCACAACGGCATGACCTGGGCAACTTACGGACCCAAGCCGGAAGTCTTTCGCGACTTCACGAAGGCAGGGATCACGCTGTACACGTTCGCCGCAACGCCGACCGAGTCTGGCTACGGGCTTTCGCGCACCGCGTGGACCGCGCCCGGGGAGTACGACTTCTCGCAGCTCGATGAGCGGGCGCTGATGCTGCTGAAAGAGAATCCCAACGCCCACTTCTTCCCGCGCCTGTACCTGCACGCCCCGAAGTGGTGGAGCGAGGCGCATCCCGATGACATCGTGCTGATGGATCCGGGTGACGGCAAACTCGTGCCGTTCATCCACTCGGGGGGCAAGCCTGCGCCGAGCTGGGCCTCTGAGACCTGGCGGCGCGACACGATCGAGGGGCTGCGCCGGCTCATCGCGCACGTCGAGGCGTCGCCCTATGCCGACCGCGTGATCGGCTACCACATCGCGTCCGGCACGACGGAGGAGTGGATGATGTGGGGCGGCAATGAGAACCAGTGGGTGGACTTCTCGCCCGCCAACACCGCGCGTTTCCGCTCGTGGCTGAAAGACAGGTATGGCACGGACAAGCGGTTGCAGGCGGCTTGGCATGACGAAACCGCGAATCTCGCCAGCGCGGCGATTCCCTCGAAGGCGCAGCGCCAGCACACGGAGCTGGGCTCTCTGCGCGATCCGGCCAAGGAGCAGGCCGTCATCGATTTCTATCTGTACAACTCGGATCTGGTGGCCGACACGATCTGCACTTTCGCGAAAGCCGTCAAGGACATCACCCATCATAAGAAGATTGTGGGTGCCTTCTACGGCTATCTGCTGCAGTTGTGCGGCGAGCAGCGCCAGCAGAATGCCGGACATCTGGCGCTTGAAAAAGTCCTCGCCTCGCCGGACGTGGACTTTCTCACCAGTCCGGCCAGCTACGCGTTCCGCCAGCTCGGCGGCGAGGGCACCAGCCACTTCATGTCGCTCTTCGGCAGTGTGAAGCTGCACGGGAAACTGTGGTTCGACGAGAACGATATCCGGACGGCGCTGGCAAAGGGGAAACTCGGCGAGTGGGGCCGGCCTGCGGATGTGGCGGGCGACATCATCCAACAGGAGAAGGAATTGGCGAACGTCATCGTCAACGGCTCGGCGCAGTGGTGGTTCGACGTGGGCGGCAACGTGTACAGCGATCCGGAGCTGATGGGCCGCATCGGCCGTCTGGCGAAGTGCGCGACCGAAGCGCAGACGCTCGACCGCAGCTCCGCGGATGAGGTTGCGATGATCGTGGATGAACGGAGCCTGTGCTACCTGCGCGTGGCCGACCCGCTAGGCGCGCGGCTGCTGGTGTCGCAGCTCCCGGCGCTGTCGCGCATCGGCGCGCCGGTCGGCCACTACCTGGTCACCGACCTCCCGCTGCTCACCGACCGCAAAGCCTTTTTCATCATGACGAGTTTCGCGCCGACGGCGCAGGACCGCAAGGCCATCGACGCGCTCAAGCGCGACGGGCACGTGCTCGTGTTCCTATACGCGCCCGGCGTGTACCGCGACGGTCAGCTCGACGAAACTGGGATGGCGGACCTCACCGGAATCAAGTTGCGGATGAGCCGCGAGGAGAGCGCGTTCAGCGTGAAAC
>CAYSXF010000020.1:0-4430 GCA_964434815.1 uncultured Lentisphaeraceae bacterium | reverse complement strand
CTCACCGGAATCAAGTTGCGGATGAGCCGCGAGGAGAGCGCGTTCAGCGTGAAACTGGCCGAGGGGCACCGGCTGACGGAAGGTCTCGGGGGACAATCGTACGGCGATCAGCATCGCGGCTTCCCCATCTGCTATGCCGACGACGCGACGGCAACAGTTCTGGGGACGCTGCCCAATGGCAAGCCCGGCTTGGTCGTCAAGGAGGAGAAGGGCTGGACCTCGGTGTTCTCCTCGGTTCCTATGCTGCCGACGCGGCTGATGCGCAACATCGCGCAGCTTGCCGGCGCGCACACCTACATCGGCACCGAGGATGTGGTGTGGGCTTCGAAGAGTCTGGTGGCCGTGTGTGTGAAAGACGCGGGGAAAAGAACCGTGACGCTCCCGAAAAAGGCGAACGTGCGCGACCTGTATACCGACGTGGTTGTGGGGAGGGGAGTGAGCTCCTTTGAGGCCGACTTCGCGGATCATGCGACGCGGGTGTTCGTGGTGGAGTGATCCTAAGAACGCGGAAGTCCCCGTCAGAGGTCGAGGAACACGATGCTCGATGGATTGCCGACAGAGGTGTAATGGCCGGTAAAGGTCAGCCCGCCCGTCTTGGAATCCGCGCGGAAAACGGCGATGTTGTCGCCGCGCTGATTACAGGAGTACAGGAACCGGCCGGCGGGATCGAAGCTGAAGCTGCGCGGATAGTTTCCGTGCGTTCCTTCCTCTCCTGCAAAGGTCAGCTCGCCGTTTCTGCCGACGGCGAAGATCCCGATGCTGTCGTGCAGGCGGTTGCCCGCATAGAGGAACCGCCCGTCGGCGGAGACCAGAACCTCGGAGCAGAAATTGCTGCCCGCGAACCCGGGCGGCAGGCTGGAGAGGGTCTGCCGACCAGTTAGCCGCCCCTTCTCGGCATCATAGTCGAACAAGACGAGGGTCGAGCCCTCCTCCTGAATGGAATAGAGCCAGCGCCCGTTCGGGTGAAAGTGGAAATGCCGCGGACCGTCTCCCGGCGGCAGCGAGACCGCGGGGGGATCGTTCGGAGTCAGCATTCCCGTGCAGTCATCGAATTTCCAGACGAAGATCTGGTCCAAGCCCAGATCGACATGCAAAACGAAGCGCCCCGAGGGGTCGGCCTGGATCATGTGCGCATGCGTCCGGTCGTGCCCGCTGACGGCAAAGCTACCCGGCGGAGCGCTCGTGGCCTTTTTCGGGCCCACCGTTCCCGCGTCCTTCTTGATGTCCGTTGCGGCGCCCAGACCGCCGTCGGGCAGTATCGGCAGCACGGCCACCGAGCCGCCAAAATAGTTCGCCACCAGCAAGAACCTCCCGGAGGGGTGGACGCTCACGTAGGTGGGCCCGGCACCGCCGGAGCGGACCGTGTTGAGCAGACGCAACTGCCCGTCAGCCCGGTTGATGGCGAAGGCGCTGACCGTGCCCTCATTGGCTTCGCCCACCCGGTCCGTTTCATTGGCGGAATACAGACGGGGCCCTGCTGCATTCAGAGCCAGACAGCTCGGGCTCGTCCCCACTTCGCAGACGCCGCTCGGCGTCATGGCCCCCGTGAAGCGATCCACTTGAAAAATATGAATGCCGCGGCCGTTGCCGGGCGGCAGATCCACCTGCGTCGGCAGCACGTCGCGCAGCGGCGAGCTGAACGTGCCCACATAGGCCATGAGCGGCCCCTTGGCTTCGGCTGACCGAGCCACAGGCGGCCTCGCCAACAGCGGCGCACCCGCCGCAACAGCAAAGGAGGCTCTCACAAACGAACGTCTCGAAAGATCCGGCGTAATCATGTCGGAAACGGTACCAGCACAGCAGCGGGAAGACAAGAAGGATCGCCGGTGCCGGCATGCGCAACTTGTGTTACACTTCGCCCATGAGCCAAGAAGCCGACACCTCCCGCCAGCAGTTGGAAGAGCGCATCACCCACTGCGAGCACCTCGCCGACACCCTCAACGCGGTTGTCGCCGACCTTCAAAAACGCGTGCTCGCGCTGGAACTCCAAAACCGCAAACTCGTAACGGCGCTCCAACAGCAGCAGGAGGCTTCCCGAGCCATCGGGGCGGCCAACGAAACTCCTCCGCATTACTAGGGCAGTTATGTCAATGCTGCAGATACAAACCGGAAGGTGAAATCGGGAATGACGCTCAAGTGAAGAATACAGAAACCGCGAAGAAACGTTCAATGCTTGGCGTCAGGCGTTTGAGCGGAGCGTTTAACGGATTTCATCTGCGCCTCAAAAATGGCCAAGTTCTCCTTGAAGGCCTGCTCTTCGGAAATGAGCGTTAACTTCAACAGGTTTGTGCCGCCACGAGCTGTGAACGCATACAGCTTTTCCTCACAACGAAACGTTCCGCTCTTCAGTTTCATGTTGAAACCTACTCGTGCGAGGAGTGTGGGCCGTTCAGTTATGACGTCGGCAGAGACGGTGTAATTGTATCCCGAGAATCCAGATATTTGGTTCATCTTACGCAGACTGTCAGCATAAGTGGACTCCAGACTTCGGCGTATATCTTCGCGGGAGCTGGTGCCATAATTGATGCCGGACTGCGAAGTGTCCACCGCAATCACCCCTGTATTCGACTCATTGACGAATGCGGAATCGCTGAAGACTCCGATATTGGATTCATAGCGAGAGGGCATAGTGTCCCTGTCTACGAACTGGCTCGGCGGCAGGAACCGATCAGGTATCTCGTCAACCAGCTTCCATTTTTCCGGCGCGGCAAACGTAAAAGAGTTGCCGTAGTCAACGTAATACCCATTCACAACTCTGGGGGGCGGATAGGATGCACAGCCCGCAACAACCGCGACACAGGCGACCCAAGCGGGAAAGCGATTCTTCATCTGTATTGCCTCCTGACTTGTACGTAGTGATAAAAATAATAAAGCTATCACATTGAAACTGTATAAATAATGTACTACTGGAACTGGGCAAAGTCAACCCAGTGTCCGATGGGCGCCAGGGCCGACGCATCTAAATTCTTGTCTATTCCGTCATTTCATCCATCGACATTCGCCCCATGAGCTCAATCCGCGTTAATCGGCAGGCTGCGAACCAAGTAGCCCGGAGCTTCTGTTTGACGGATTACGATTACGGGCATGATTAAGATGCCGAAACAGGGAGATAAGTAATCGTAATCATAAGTCAATCTCGTCAAAAAGAAATCATGGCGATCACCTGTTGGCGTTGATCCGATAGAACAGGCGGGGTGCGGTAGCGCCGCTGTGGATGATGACGTTCGTGATTGGCGTCGGCGGGGCGTTGGTGAAGATAGCACGCCACGGGCTAGTGACCAAGTTCGAGGAGCATTCGAGCGTCTGCCAGGCGTTGACTCCGCCGATCCACGTGATGGCCACATCGCTGCCCGAAGCGCCGATGTCGGTGAAACGCAATTGCGAAGCGGGGTTCGTGGGATTGAGATCGGCCTGATAAGACTGAAGCGTGGTATAGCCGTTGCGGTTCGTGAGGCTCGCAGTGGCGGCCAGCGTGGGGTCGAAACCGTAGCCGAGTGCCCAGCCGTCGGGGATGCCGTTGCCGAGCGACGACCACCGCGTGGGGTCGAGGCCATACGTGTATTCTTGGATGTCTGTTAACCCGTTGCCGGAATGGCTGCTGGCCGCAGTGACGGCGGAGAGGCTGCCGAAATGGGCGCGGACCCAAACGTCGGGCAGGCCGAGGCCCACGGTGTCGGTGGCGGCGGTGGAGTAGATTTCGACGGTGCCGCGCGAAGCGAGGTCTTTGCCTGCGAAGCCGACGAAGTTGGCGTCGTAACGGTGGACTTTGAAGACCTCGTTAAGGTATTGCGTTTGGAAGAGCGCTTTCGGATCGGTCGGAATGGCGCTCCCTTGGGCCAGCGGCGCGCTGGTCACAGGGTTGACGTAGGTCCACACGGTCTGGCTGTTGGTGGTGACCTCGAAAAGCGTGCCGCGAATGCCGTAGCAAACGAGACTGTTGCCGTTGGGCAGGCGCTGCACGCCGCCGATGTCCATGCCGTAGAAGTTGGTCGTGGGGTTGGCTTTGTAGGTCCAATAATAATTGGTCGGGCCATAGGCGGCACCGGCCGTTAGCGCGTAGTTGCCGTTGCCATCCACCGGAGGAACGATCTCGTCAATGGAGGTATAGCCGTTTTGGCCGCCGAGGCGGCCGACGCCGTTGTCGTGGATGGTAATGTGACCAGCGTTGGGGCAGTTGGTGGGAACCCAGGTGCAATCGTGCTGCTGCCAGAGCATCTGGTTGGCTTGGGTGCCTCGTTTGTATTGGATGGGATTACCCCAGCGGTAGAGCAGGTCGCCGCCTTTGCCGTAACGCCCGCCGGCGTGACCGGCGGCTTGGGCCGTCGTCGTGCTGTGGTCGATGATCCAGACTTCGCTGTTGTTGCGGATGCTGATCATGATCTGGTCGAACTGCGGGTGGTAGTCTAACGAATTCGCGTGATTCCAGAACT
>CAYSXF010000019.1:0-14043 GCA_964434815.1 uncultured Lentisphaeraceae bacterium | reverse complement strand
TGAGAACATTGCAGCAGGACTTATTTCCGCTTGGAACACCTTTAGTATCCATATTGATCCTTTCGTTTTTTTTGGCAGTGCCGCCACATCAGCAATTATTGGATTCGCCGTGGCATCCGGCCTTGTTCGAGCTAGCCTTGGCAATGCGATCATCACTGGAATCCGCAGTGGCGTTGTCGGTGCGCTCTTTTCGGTCTCACCGGCCTTCGGTTTCGGTGCCTTGGCTGGTTTTGTTGTCTACAGACTCGGAGGAAAACTCGCAACAATTCATAATTCTCATTTGCAAGCGCTCTTGTCCATAGATGAGGCGGCGTACCGTCAACTTGTGTTGGAATTATCCAATGGCAATGTGCATCTTCATGAGTTCATCGAACATGCCACACCGCAACTCACTTTTCTTGACCGTCCAGAAATGTTTCCCTCGGAATTAATTACCGTGGCATCCCTCACGAAAACTCTTTCTGACGACGCTCCATGCCTTTCAAATACTTATAACACCATCCTGAATGACTCGCATTCCACTTTTGCGACAGATGGCCTGCTTTTGAATTGAATCGTCGGGATTGCAGTTGCAGATGACGCCAAACGCCGGCGGCTGGCAATCAGGCCCCGCCCCAAGAAACGGAGGAAACTATGAAACCGGTCAAGCTCGAAGGATTCCGAACGGTGCGGCAGATCGAGGACCACACCTGCGGCTACTGCGCCATGTGCGCCGTCTATAGGTATTACGGGCTGGACACGCGCAAACTCAGGCTGCGCGAGCGCCTCGGCACCGACAACCGTTTCTTCGAGAACGTGCTTCTGGCAGCCCTGTGCGATAAGCTGGAGGCGCAACTGGAGAAGAAGGGTAAGGACACCAAAGGCACGCTGCCCATGGATTTGTTCGCCGTCTTGTATGGAGACGGCTTCGAATTCGACTGGAAGACCGGACGCTATGTCGAGTACAGGGAGGATCTGTACCGGCACCTGAAGTCCGGGCACCCGGCGCTGTTGCTTGCGGACGGCATCAATCACTGGGTCGTGGTCACGGGCATGGATGACGGCGGCGTATCGGTGCTGGACTCCAGCAGCTACTTGGACCCCGACGGCAGAGGCAGGCACCGGTACCGGCTCACACACGAGCGGTTCGAAAGCGTGGCCAGCGGGGTCGTGCTCGTTAAGCGCGGGAAGCGTGCCGGCGTGCGCGAGATGACCGCCGCCGACTTCGCCAGAGAGTACACGACAGGGGCAGTGTTCGGCGCAAAGTGTTTGGGCCTACCGTTGCCATCTTGTATCACTCGGCGGATGCGGGGCTGAGGATCCGGGTTCCGGCTCCAGAACCCGCTGGCGTGCGCAATCAGGGTGAGGGGTTTACGGTCGCGATCTTGTCGATAAAAAGAAACTGCCGCGCTCCCCCCAACCGAGTCGACGCGCTGGTGATGCTGTTCTGGGAGATGGACTTCGAATCGTTGATCGCGCCGCCCGAAGATCAATCCGACCGGCACGCCCCCACACGTCAACCGCGCGACCGCGACGAATGCGCGGCGGGGCCGTGGGACAAGTGAGATGGACGCTTGCCCTCACGAGCCGCTGGGGGATAGCATCTGCGCGGCCCCCGACAGTATTGTGAAGGTCTTTGTTCGTTGCCTCTTTTTCGGACGTCATGGGTGCGCGACCGCTGACCAAGTACCGCATAGTGTCTAAGACTAGCTGGCAGCGGTTCGCACCAGGCCTTGTTTCGACCTCTCCGTCTTTCGATCCGTTCAGGAGGCCTGATGCAGAACAACTCCACGGACGTAGCGCCAAGGAATGACACGCTGTCGCCAGACGGCCTCGTCAATACTACCGTCGCCATCCCAGTACCAAATGCCCACGTTATCTACCTCAAAAATCCCCATGAAACAGCAAATCTCTGGGAGAATTTCAGAAAGTCGGAATTCAGCTAGAGCACAACCCGCGTAGCCGTCCCTTTTTGATTCTCGGCTCAGTTTCTCAATCACGCCCAATCGGAAGGTCGTCGTTGCAATGTGTTTCGGATCGCGCCACGTCGCGCCATCTTCTGACCTTAGGCTTCTAATTCTGGCCTCTGCACTCTCTCCGTCCATTGCCATCTCCTATTTGTTTGTTTGGTTGAACGTTCTGGGGGGGCGACGACCGCATAGCGGGCGGCGAATACCCTCCACCCTGTTGTTCAGGCATTTCGTCGAAATCGGCATAACGAGTCAACTCGATGGGTTCTGATATTCCACGCACAAACACGCGCGCAAGACACAACATCGGGGCATACGCTGACACTTCAATTCGGAAGGCGTCCGCAGCGTTAGTCTTGACCGGAGGGCGATCAAAGAACTTCGATCCGAGATGATACTCGACCTTTTCCACCTGGCCTCTGGTGAGAGGTCCCTCGCGGTGTTGCTGCAGCCAGATGATGATATCGGCCACCTGTCCAGGCGTTCTTGACGGCCGCCAATCATGGACCAAGAACAACCCATACTGGCTTATATAGAACGCCTTTCGTCGCGCATCGGTCTCGTCTTGGAGCGGTTTCTCGTTGGCCGCAGCAATCAGACCTTTCCGTGTTGGTGGCGTTTTTGTGGCAACCTTGTTCTCGGGTGTAAAGTTATTGAACATCTTCTCTCTTCGCTTCAACCATTCAGAGTAGTGACTGTCGTCCTGAAGCTGTGGACGGAAGAGCGTCTGCATCAGAAACGCGGCGACCAGGAAGATCGGGACGAACACGACTGCCGACACCACCAACAGGGGTGCGATCCATAGTGGCGTCGCTATGTTGCGAGCGGCGACGAGAAATGCCGTGTCGAGCAAGACCAACGCCGAGAACCACACAGCGAGTAGTTGAATCGGCTTTGTGATTCTGTGTGGTTCTATCTTGGTTTCCGTTTCCATGCCTCACTCCTGATTGCCCGAACATTTTAATGACCGTCTCGCATATCAAACGCCATAGCACCCCGGCATTTGCAAACCATCAGCGGCCACGTTCGAAATCAACAGCGCATAGTGGTTTCGTGAGACATATCGGGCTATGCCTCACCGCTATGCCTCAAACCGCATCCACACCGCCGTACGTCGCTCGAAACCATGTACAAACAGTAGCACACACGTTCAGCCCTTTGCAAGCCGCTACCGGTTCTACTTCAGCCCCGAACTTGGGAAAGATTTCCCTGATTTGTAGGGGTGCATAATGGATGGAGAAATCCTTTTTACCGACGCGACGCGTTTCAAAACGATCAAGGGCCTAATGGACGCCGACCTGACGGACCGGTCGCCGTGGTTCAGGCGGGCCGAAAAGAACCGGATCGAGCGCTACCGGCGCACGAACACGGAAAAGCCGATCTACCCCGGCGCTCCGAACCTGCCCGACCCCGTCATCAAGGATCTCATCCGCGAATTAAAGCAGTCCATCGTCACCGTGCTGTGGCAGGCCCCCCGCCTCGCCCAGTTCATCGGGCTCGACGCGGTGGGCGTGGAGAACGCGGAGGCGGCGGAGGCCGCGTTCGACTTCCACCTGCGCAAGACCCCCCGGACGCGGGCCCGTATCGCGCAGTGCGTCGATGACGTGCTGATGTACGGACACGGCATCGCGAAGCTGATCGAGAAGCGCGGCCGGGGCGGCATGACGGTGCCGGACTTCTATCCGGTGTCGGCGCTTTCGGTCGTGGTGCCGACCTCCACGCACGAGCTTGAGGCCGCCGAACGCGTCTGCCACATGATGCGCTACACGGTTTCCGAATTCCGCCGCGCGGCCAAGGCCGGCGCGTGGGATGTGGCCGTTGTCGCCGAGGCGCTCAAGATCGCCGCCGAGCGCAAAGCGCCGGCCGGCACGGGCGTCGACCGCGGCGACTCGCGCACGCGCTACCGGGACGGCACGCTGAACGACTCCGGCTCAGGCGTCGACGTCTGGGAGATCTTCTACGAGACCGATGACGCGGGCAGGCGCGTGTGCCTCCTTTGCCCCGACTGCCCCGACGTTCCCCTGTCCGACAAGCCGTGGATCTGGGTGACGCTGGTCGGCGCGGAAGAGGAGGCACCGGTCCGGCCATGGCCCTTCGTCCAGTTCCGGTGCGAAGACACGCTCGGGTTCTACAACTCGACCGGGCTTCCCGAGATTCTCGAAGACGATCAGCGCGAGGCCTCCTCGTTCCGCACGGTGCGGGCGATCGCGCTCGACTTCGCGGGCAAGCCCTTCCTCAAGGGCCAGAAGGGCACGCAGCCCTTCCGGTTCCGGGCGGGTGAGAACATCGGCCAGCAAGAGATCGTCTGGTTCAAGACCCCCGGCACCGAACAGGTGTACCAGCAGGATTACGCCCGCACGCTAGCCATGAAGCGCGTCGGCTCGCAGCAGGGCTATGTCGGCAGCGTGGCGGGCGGTGATCAGCGCAAGACCGCGACCGAGGTCAACGCGCTGCTGGGCACGGCGAACGGCATGTCGGTCGACGCGGTCGACCGTTTCGCCGAGCCCTGGGCCGAGATGTTCAGCATGATGTGGACGTTCCTGAGCCGGCAGGCGCGGGCGAACAACGGCAAGTGCGGCCTGATCCTGTCGGCGGCAAGCGTGCTGCCGCCCGAGGTCTGGGCCGCGGAATACTGCATCTCCACGGGCGTCTCCGGGCGGTCGGTGAACCAGCACCAGACGTTGACCGCGCTCACGAACCTGGGGCAGCTCGCGCCCATCGTCGCCAACATGAAAGAGACGCTCGGCCCCGCCTCGGTCCGTGACTTCTACCTCTGGATCTTCAACACGCTCGACACCGAGTTGGCGCGGCGTCTCATGGCGGCGGAGAACAAGGCTGAGGACGGATGACAGTCGGCAGGTAGGGACGGACCTCCGGGCCGTCCTCAACGCGACCAATTCATTTTTCGACAGGATTTACAGGATTAACAGGATTGATTGCGCATCCCCGGTAGGGACGTTTCCCCGAAACGTCCGCTCTCCATCTTCCCTAACTTCCAACTTCTTACCTCTTACCTCTAACTTCTAACCTTCCCAGATGGAGACACTATGAGAAAGCTGCTTGATTATCTAACGGCGAAATGTCGAATGACCAAACGATCGCCCTGCCCATCGCTTCCCGCCGCGCGCTACGCACCGCCCGCCGCGTGGACGGAAACCGACCAGACGAATCTCGACGCGTTCCTCCGGACGCCGAGCGGGAAAAAGTTTCTTCTCACGCTTCACGACCTCACGGTGTCCCGTGCGCTGACCCCCGTTGACCGCACGCCTTACGAACACGGCATCACCGGCGGTTTTTCCGTGATGCTGAGCGAGATCGAACGGCTGGCCTGCGAGGGCGAGCCGGAAGAGTAACCGTAGGACAGGCGTCCCCGCCTGTCGCCTTGTTGAACAACCACGGAGATAAGCCATGAAAGACGCGAAAAAGGTTCTGGCAGGAGAGAACGATATGAGCGGTTTAGACGCTGGGAACAAGGACACTCCTGTCCTTGGCCCGTCCACGCCGGATTCCCTTGGGAGCAAGGATACTCCTGTCCTTGAGCCTGGGACGGGGGCAGCCCCGCTCCCGGAAGACCAACTTGGGAAAGATTCACCTGATTTGTTAGAGGGCGGTGCCACTCTTCCCGAGACCGGCAAGGCCGGGCCGGCGGACGACGCCGCCACGGCTCCGGTTGTCCCGATGTTCGGGTTCCGCCGGAAAACATCCATGGGGTTCTGATTATGACAGAAGAAGAGAAAATTGCCGCTGAAAAGGCGGCTGCCGACAAGGCAACCGCCGACAAGACCGCGTCAGACAAAGCGGCTGCTGACAAGGCCGCGTCCGACAAAGCCATTGCTGACAAGGCCGCTGCTGACAAAGTTGTCGCTGACAAGGCCGCGTCAGACAAAGCCGCCGCCGACAAAGTTGTCGCCGACAAGGCCGCGTCAGACAAAGCGGCTGCCGACAAAGCCGCCGCTGACAAGGCCGCCGCCGACAAAAAGGCGGGCAACCCGGATTTTGAAAAGGTGACGGTCGAGCGCGACGCGCTGAAGACGCAGGTCACCTCGCTCACGGCTGAGCGCGACGCGGCCGTCAAGGACCGCGACGCGCACAAGGCGGAAGTTGTCCGCCTGTCGAAACTTGTTGGCTCTACCACAACGCCCCCTGCCGGGGGTGCCGGCAAGGGCAAGCAAAACGCGGAAGAGTGGCTCAAGGAGCAACTCGGGAAGTAGGAAGTATGGGGTTACATGTTAGAGGTTACAGGTAACAGGTTACACGATACACGTTACATGTCGGGAACTTAACCATTGAACCGACCAACCGTGAACCGACCAACCCTGAACCTATAACCTCCAACCTCTAACCTCTTACTTTCCCAACCTAATGAGCGCCCCTTGGGCGCGAAAGGAGAAACATGGACCTCGATACACTGAAAGGCACGGTGCAGGGCTATTTCGACCGTGCGTTTGTTGAAGTCGCCGAGAAGGACTACGAAACCCCTCTCGCCAACAGCGACTACGGCGTCAAAGCCAAACTCGCGCCGAATACCGGCACGTTCGTCCAGTTCCGCTGCTTCGGCGACCTGCCGCTGTCCACCAACGCGGACAACGACTCCCCGAAGCTCTACGCCGAGGACGAGGAGCCCGCGAACCCGATGATCCTCACGGACGACGTGTTCCAGGTCTCCCTGCAGGACCTCGTTGGCTATCTCGCCATGCGGCCCCGCCTGCTGCAGCAGGACCCCGTGGACATCCTCGCCATGACCAAGACGCGCCTCGTCAAGTGGGCGCGGCGCATGATCCACACGGTCGTCAACGACCGCTTCGTGGTCCCCCTCGGCGTGGCCGTCACGAACCTGTCGAACACCTACGTCAAGGCCCCCCGGCCGCTGCGCACGATCTTCGCGGGCGGCGTGGCCGGGTTCGCCGGGCTGCGGGCCGACTCGTTCCTCGCCCTTCCGGACATCGTCCGCGCGGCCTCCCTGCTGTGCAACGCCAACGTCCCGCTGATCGGCGACCGCGCGGTCTGCGTCATCGATTCCCCCGGCATCCAGCAGCTCGCCCTGGGCGACTCGAAGTTCATGGACGCGATCAAGCGCGTCGAGGACCGGAACCAGAAGATCTTCGGCTCCGGTTCCTCGGTCGATTACGCCGGGATCATGTTCAAGGTTCAGTCCGACGGCTACCGCTGCGACCTGCCCGGCGAGGGCGGCGCACTACGCACCCGCAAGAACAGCGGCAAGGTCCGCGTCTGCCACGTCATCGGCGAGAACACCTTCGGGTATCTCGACCTGGGCGATGCCGGCAGCGAACAGCGCAAGCTGCTCGCCCCGAGCTTCAAGGTGCAGGACATCACGATCACCGGCAACCAGATCACCTGCGCCCTGCGCTTCCCGATGCAGGCCATGGTCATGCAGCGCGACAACGGCGTGAACATCGCCTACACCTCCGCCTTCGACGAAAAACCCGACGACCTGCCCGACCAGGACGCGTAACCCAAACGAAAACAAACGCTCAACGCCCAACGTTCAACGCCCAACTCTGAAGTTTAACACTTGGACGTTCAGCGTTCGGCGTTCAGCGTTCAGCGTTCGAATCAAAGGAGAACATCATGGAAAAAATCAATGTCACCACGGTCTCCGGCGTCGCCTCAACGCGACGGCCGTAGCCGTTGTCATTCCCGAGTATCAGCGTGCGAAGCCGGTCATCCGCCGCTTCTCCGCGCTCGGCAATGACGCCGCCTGCGCGGTCAAGTTCTACCTGCCGAAAGTGGCTCGCTCGTTCCTCCTCTTGGAGGCGCTCACCGCCGCAGGCACCACGGTCAAGATCCCCGTCGATGTCGCGGGCGGCCACGTCTTCAAGGGCCACACGCTGGCCTCGACGGACAAGCTCCTGCTGCTGACTTCCAACGGCTGGCAGCTTGTCTCGGCCACCTTCGCCAACGCCGCCGACCAGGTGTACTGCATCGCGACCATCACGGCGGTAGGCTCGGCGATCCCCGCCAACACCCGCGCGTACGTGGTCGTTCTGGCTGGCGACGTGCTCGACGGCGTCCCGCCCATCGGCGCGGCGGCAGTCACTGTCGAGGATCTCGTGTCCGGCGACACCGGCGCCCCGATCCTCTTCGAGCTGGTGGCAGCCGCATCCAAGCAGCTCACCGCCGCAGCCTTCGTCGAATACTGGTTCTAAGCAACGGCGAGTCGGAGGCCGGAGATCGGAAGGCTGCCTCTTTCTCTTTCCGATCCGACCTCCGACTCCCGACTTCTTACCTCTGACTTCTTACCTCTAACCCCTTCCCCACCATGACCGTTTCCGAACTCATCGAGAAAGCCGCCGTCAAGGCGGGTCTGGCCGAGCCCGGCGCGGTCCCCGCTTTGCTCGCCTCCATGGGCCTCTCCGACTTCAACCGCTGGTACCGCTACGTGTGGCAGCGCTACCCTCACCGCGACCTGCGTCTCGCCGACGTGACGCTCGCCGTGCCCGTCGGCGACGGCATCGTCGCACTGCCCACCGCGGTTGGCGGCATCCGCGTCGTCCGCGACGGCCACGGCGCGTTGCTGCCCCTGGGCGACGCCACCGCCGCCGATTTCGCCGATGTGTTCCTCGGCACCACCGGCATCCCGAACCGCTACGTCACGCTTCCGGACGGCGTGGACGCCGACACCAAGCCCGTGCGCCGCATCCAGCTCGTGCCAGTTCCCGCATCCGCGATGAGCATCACGGTGAACGGGCTCCGCCGCTACGCCGCGCTTGCGGCAGGCGACACCATTCTCCTGAGCCGCTGCGAGGATGCGCTGTTCTATTACGTGCTGGCCGAGTTCTTCCAGTTCGCGGGCGACGCGGCTGGCCGCAAAGACGCGCTTGCCGATGCCGAGACGCATCTGGCCAACGCGCTGACTTTCGAAGAGAACGCGGCGGAAAACGACACCGTCAACGTCCCGACAGAAAGTTTTTATTCTCGGTAGGGACGGACCTCCGGGCCGTCCGCAACGCGACCCCGTTTTTTGACAGGATTAACATGATTTACATGATTGATCGCGCATCCAAGGTAGGGACGGACCTCCGGGCCGTCCTCATCCCCGGTAGGGACGCATCCCCGAAACGTCCGCTCTCCATCTTCCCGCTCTCTAACCTCTACCCTCTAACTTCTTACTTCTAACATCTTACCTCTTACCTATGATCACTGAAACCCAATCCGATTTTTCCGGCGGCATGGTGGACACCGCCGCAAACGGCGTGACGCCCGCTACCAGTTATCTGTTCGCCGCCAACCTTGACCTGTGCGGTGGCCGTCTGGTCGGCCGACCCCGGCTTGAGACCGTCAAGTTTCATACCTTCGGCATGGAGGCGGTCCACAATGACGGCGTGTTCCGATTCTCCGATTCCGCTTTCGGTGATTGCGTGTTCTACGTGGCACACCGGCCGTTCGACAATGACAGCTTCGAGTTTGACGGCTACCTGCTCAACGCCGAAGGCGTCTATCTCGACTCTATCCGGATCGTATTCCCTGGATTGTTCGGCTTTTCCGACGGGCGTTTTCACGGGTTCGGCACCGCGCCGCTTCAGACGCCTGTCGTGTTTCTTCAGGTCGGTTCCGCCGCCTACGCTTGGATCACGCGCGGCGACGCGGGTTACGCGTTCCGCTGGGACGGCACGGCCGCAGGCACGCCCCTGCTCGGTCATTTCACGCAGCTCTCCACAGTGTACGGCACCGGCGACTATGTGCCACCCTGCCGCGCGGCGCTCTTCGCATATGGCCGGGTCTTCCTCGCCGTGGAGACCGGCGCGACCGGCGTCTTCAGTTCCATAGCGGTATCAGCGCCGGTCGACAACACCGGCGTTCCCCGTCTTGTTTTCGGCGCGGACAAGACCGACTGCGGGCTCGGCGCGGCTGATGACATCCTCGGCATGTCCGCGCTCGGCAACGGGCGGATCGCCGTCTTCAAGCGCAACTCCGTCTGGCTGCTCACCGGTTGCGCCGGGAATCCATCCGGCATGGTGTGCGAGTGTGCCGATGCGGATCACGGCTGCATCGGGCACGCCGCGTTCGTCACGTTCGACCAAGGCTGCTGGTTCGTGTCCGATGACGGCATCCGCATGATTGACCTCTCCGGCCGCGCCCTGCGGGTGCCCAAGACGGTTCCTATATCCGATTTCTGGAAGCGGGTCGTGTTCGACGCCGCGCCCTCGCCCGTGGCCTCGGCCGTGGTGTTCGGCGACCGGCTCCTCTTCTCGATCGGCCTGGACTATTCCGGCATGAACGCGATTCTGGTCTACTCGCTCTCCGGCGGGTGCTGGGTTGGCGTGTGGTCCGGCGCGGACATTGCCTGCACGGGTCTGGTGGTCGGCGACCTCTCCACCGGCAGGCAGCTCAAGATGCTCGGCGGCGACTGCACGCTCCAGGCGCTCTCGCTGACCCTGCCGATTCTTTTTTCCGCGTCATGGCCGGGGCAGTTTATCTCGCGTCCATTCGTCTGCGGTGACCCGGCAAAGGAAAAGATGTTCACCCGCGCCTCGATGACGCTGCTTTCCTGCGGCAAGGACGGCGAGACGCCGGTCAACCTCGTGGCGACCATCGCCTCCTATGATCCGATTCTCAAAACCTCAGTGCCGCACACAACCGGTGTCACGTATACGGGCGTGTGTACGCCCCGTGCGTTCATCGGGCGTCGTCTGCGCTCGTGCGCGCTCGACCTCACTTTTACGGCCGGGTCTGTTGAACTCTTCACCGTGGGCGCATGTTCGTCTGCGAAGTGACGCTGTCAGTTATATAATGCTGCTTGTGCAGCAATGGCTGTTTTGATTGCAGACTTGTAATAGCCGCTCACTTATTCTTTAAAAGTGTGTGGGTCAGTTCTAATGAGACATTACCGGCATCATCCGCCTGCTTACTTTGACCTTTAATGCTTTACGCCGTGATCGTTTTCTTTGCTAATCTCAACAACCTACTGGCGTATATAGCTTCTTATCTGCTTTTTTCGAGACAGACCCTTAGTTTCGAGTGAACGGCTTGAACACGAAGTTATATGAGGCCGTGCTCGGTACTTGTACTTTTTTAATTTTAAAGAAGCACACATTCGCATGCCATAAATTAGTTTGCGTTATGCAATTGTGGTGTAGGCCTTGCAAGGCCCGCATTATATTCGTCTATTGCTTCAATTGCTGTGGCGTAAAGCACCCCAGCTTCACCATTGCTTTCTGTTTTGCATCTATCAAGTTGCGATCTGAATGAATCAAGTTCTGGTTTCGTGAAACAAGCAAGTGTTTCCGTCGGGCCATAAACAACCACGCTCGCAATATTCAGAGGTTCGTTTGAATTGCGAATTCTGTCTGCGATCATATCTAGGCGCAATATGGGGTCTTCTCCCCCGCTGACCTTCGTTATTGCATCTACCCAATGAAAATACGTAGATGATGCTTGTGGTTGAGGTTCTCGTTCCTCCAAATACCTGCTCACAGCGATTTTTGCAGTTTCTGTTAAATCTGCACTGGACAACACTCTGTAGAGAAACTGATTGAATGTGCTCAACTCTTCGCTCGAAAATCCGCCTAGAACTGCGTCTAACTCAGGAAACACTTCGTCTTGTGTCTCCGGAGTGGCAAGGCCACTCTTGACAAGTTGCTCTAAGACATCAGTGTGATTAAAATCTTCTTCTAGCTGTTCTCCCTTTTTGTCTAGTTCTAACCACATCTGTACCATATCAAAAGCCATCTGCACCGATTCGTTTGGTGGCGACAAAGCACAATATGCATCAAGTGCGTCCGACAGAATCGTGATGTCGCCGCCATATAGAACACTACCCAAAAAGTCCTGTATGATCGGCGCATTGATTCGCATTTGCTGACAATATCCAGGTTCCATTTCTTCTGGCGGAATATCAGAAATGCACAATCCCTTGAGGACAAATATTAGACTCGATTTTGCATCTTTCGCGTGAACTTGGCTATAGGCGTCAATAATTTGATTTGCGAATTCAACTGGTTTCATTGCAGTAAGCAACGCACAACAATACTTTTCCGATTCGCCAAAAACTTCGGAATGTGAAATCCTACTTAAGAGAAATTCAACTTTTTGTTTTCGACTTGTGAATTCATCCAAAAGGAAATCATTTGACATTGCGCTGAGTTCTAATGATTCGGCAATGCTATTTGTTTGGCTCAAGAATTTATTGAGCCTATCAATGGTAATCGACGACTGTTTCGCTTGTGGTTTTATCGAGTCAGAGTTGCTTACCCTTGTTACTCCTAACATCGGTTGTCCTGCTAAATGATGTCGAGTACTTCGCGTACTGCCATCAACAGCAACAAACACTATGCTGAAAACCAATAACGAACCACTTATCCACAATGCTTTGCGATAACACATTAAATCTCCGAAGACGTTGTCTTAAAATTCGACGCGGAATTTCCGAAGATCCACCATTGTCCTTTCTTCTACCGAGTATTTGGGAAAGCATTAAAGTAAGACCAAGGTGCCGGAATGCTATTGGGGGCATTAAACCAACCTGAACTCCTGCTTCCAGCAACATCCAAATATGCTGCCATAACGGCAAAATCACAACGCAACACTGAATCCCCCGAAATCTGTTTCTTATTACCATAGGCATCCCAGCAATATGTAGAGCACGAATTGTATGCCTGACATCTAAATTTAAGCGGTGGCAATGCCGCCGGAACGAGACCCCACATATAAGAATAAGTTGCGTTGAAGAGATATTGTCCCTGCAAATCATCATATATCTTTGCAAGAGTGGACGATGTCAAGCTCTTGTCGTACTTGGCCCCCCAGTACCAGGAGTTGACAGTGGTTAATGTTGGCACAACTTTATAACTTGTAGGTTGCCCAACTGAGCTTTGAAACTGCTGTAGCGTCTTATTGTTATGTACACACGTTACTTTGCTACCATTCTTAAGACCGCCACCATCTGTTGTAACCTCGAGAATGAACTTGTTACCGTCATAAAGCCCGACATGACCGCTATACCCAACGCCAAGACATGTGCTTGAAGTACCCCAACACTTGCCGAGATAGGCGCCACCATTGCCAACTACGTCACCTTTTGCAATCGGATTTCCCGCGAGAGCGTTGACCGCCAAGGTAAGACTACCAACCATTGCCATCATTCCAGCGTTGATCTTTTTCATTGTCGTCTCCTTTGGTTTATGCATGGTTTCGTACAAAAACCCACTAAGTCATATTAGCATTTGACTATATCCTAGTCGCAAAGTCAAGGCGTTATTTATCTCATTAACTCATCCGTCGCACCTTCGTTTCAATAACACTGACTAAAAACACTGACTAAAAACACCTTTCCCCTGCCAGCCACCCCACCCAAGGGAACATTCTTTCCCCTGTTTATTAGACGCGCGACCGAACCAACTTGGGAAAGATTCGGCGGATTTATAGAGGCTCTTTGCGTCAATGATGACAACTCCTAACTCCTAAATCCTAACTCCTCACTCCCCCGAAGGAGGCCCCATGTCTGCCACCGACATCTTCGCCCAGGCCGTCAAGACCGGCAACTCGGTGATCAACGTCACCGTCAACAACATCGAGTACGTCGCCGAAGCCATTCCCTTCGCATCCCCCGACGCCGAGGCTTGGAAGTGCTACGCGAACTTCCCCATCGAGGGCGGCCGTTTCCTCAAACACGCCCCCGGACTCCACGCCCCCGGCTGGAACGGCGAGAACCTGCCCAATCTCACCTACCTTCCCTTGCCCCCTTCTGCCTAACCGTTAGACGTTCAGCGTTGGGCGTTCGACGTTCAGCGTTCTTCTTCCTCTTCTTCGTGACCTTCGTGCCTTCGTGGTGATGAAATTGACAAAGGAATCCCCGATGAATCTACCCCGGCTTATCACGCTTCCCTTGCTAATCGCTATTTCCGCCCTCCCATGCCTCGCCGATTTGGAGTATTCCGACATCGTGCGCTGGGGCCTTGTACGCAAGCCGATTTCCCCTATCGAGTACCCGGTCTTCAACATCCCGCTCGACGGCTGGTCCGAGTTCGAGCTGAAGGCCAGCACGAACAACTACCGGTCCGGCGTTGCCTCGGTGGACATGGTCTATTGGCTGTCTCTTATACACATCTCCGAGCCCACGAGACAGGCAGAAATC
>CAYSXF010000018.1:0-14258 GCA_964434815.1 uncultured Lentisphaeraceae bacterium | reverse complement strand
GAGCAGCCGGAGAGCGCGATGAAGCGCTCGATTTGCTTAGCCGACGTCAGAGGCATGATGCCCGGCAAGAGCGGAAGCGTCACGCCGGCCGCGCGCGCCTTTTCCACGAACGCGAAGTAGACGGCGTTGTCGAAGAAGAGCTGCGTCACCGCATAGTCCGCGCCGTTGTCCTGTTTCAGCTTGAGGAACGCAATGTCGCGGTCGGGCGTGCGGGTTTCGCCGGGTGCGAACGCCTCGGGGTGGCCTTCGGGATATGCCGCGCAGCCGATCTTGAACTGCGGCCAGCCGTCCCGGATGAAGCCGATCAGGTCGCTGGCGTGGGCGAAGCCATAGGGGTGCGGCCGGAAGGCGGTCTCGCCCTGGGGCGGGTCGCCGCGCAGCGCCATGACGGCCGGCACCTGCTTCGCGGCCAATTTGTCGAGGATCTTGGAGATATCCACCTGCGAGTGTCCCAGGCAGGTGAGGTGCGCCATAGCGTGAAGGGCGAGGTTGTTCTGCAGCGAGGCGACCAGGTCGACCGTGTTCTCGCGCGTGCTGCCGCCAGCCCCGTAGGTGACGGAGACAAGATCCACATTCAGCCGTGCGGTCTCAGCAATGGTGGCGTAGAGTTTGGCCCAGCCCTCCGGCGTCTTGGGCGGAAAGAACTCGAAAGAGACCGTCGGCGTATGGTTTTGTAATTTTTCGTAAAAGATCATGCTTTTTCCTGTAAAAGTGCCAGTATACGCGCTCTAAGGGATATGGTAAAGTCGAACAAATCGATTCAATCGATGGAATCGAGACTCGAATCGCTCGAATTTATCGAGCAGCAAATTATGCACCATACCCCACAGCCCGGCAGTTTTCATCTGAAATGGGCAGGCGATCTGTTCGAGGTCAGCCTGCGCCTTGGCGTGCTGCGCAAAGGCCGCGCCGTGTTCCGCACCAATCTGGGCCAGGCCCCTATCCGCCGCCAGGAGATCATCGCCTGCACCGAGTCCGGCGAGCCGGCGCTGGCGCGCGACTGGCACGACGTGCCGATGCGCGAGACCGCGCCGGGCCTTTTCAGCGTGCGCATCCCGCTCACGCAGGTGGGCATCTTCGCGGGCAAGGCCTGCTTCTTCGCCCACGGCTCCGGCGTCCCCGAATGGCCGGAGGGCGATAACCTGCGCATCAAGGTCGAGCCGGCCCACACCGCGTGCGCAAACACGATGTACACCGCTTTCGTGCGCCAGTTCGGCGCGTCGCTGCATCACAACCCGCGCACGGACGCGATCCGCGACAAGGAGCGCGAGCTGGACCATCTGGGCTACACCGTGCTGCCGCCCTCCGGCTCGTTCCGCGACGTGGTCCGCAAGCTGGGCCACATCATGGGGACCTTGGGCTTCCGCATCGTTCAGCTCCTGCCGGTCCACCCTACGCCCGTCACTTTCGCGCGCATGGGTCGCTTCGGCTCGGCGTTTGCGGCGCTGGACTTTCTCTCGGTCGATCCCGCGCTGGCGGAGTTCGACTCGCGCGCCACGCCGCTGGACCAGTTCCGCGAGCTGATCGACGCAGTCCACAGCCGCGCCGGCTACCTCTTCATGGACCTGCCAGCCAACCATACCGGCTGGGCTGCCACGCTGCAGACGCACCACCCCGACTGGTACCGCCGCAAGCCGGACGGCCAGTTCGTCTCGCCCGGCGCGTGGGGCGTGACCTGGGCCGACTTGGTGGAGCTGGACTACCGCGACCCGCGCCTGCGCGCCTACATGGCCGACGTCTTCCTTTTCTGGTGCCGCCAAGGCGTGGACGGCTTCCGCTGCGACGCGGGCTACATGATCCCCGCCGAGATCTGGACGTATATTGTGGCCCGCGTGCGCGAGGAATATCCTGACACTGTCTTTCTGCTCGAAGGCCTGGGCGGCAAAGTCGAAGTGACCGAGGCGCTGCTGACCGAGGCCAACCTCGACTGGGCCTATTCCGAGCTTTTCCAGACCGAGGACCGCGGTGCGATGGAGTGGTATCTGCCGCGCGCCATCCCGCTGGCAGAGCGCTGCGGCCCGCTGGTCCACTTCGCCGAGACGCACGACAACAACCGCCTCGCCGCACGCGGCGAGACCTACGCCCGCATGCGGGTGGCGCTCTCAGCCCTGCTGTCGCACCAGGGCGGCTTCGGCATCTCCAACGGCGTGGAGTGGTTCGCCACCGAGAAGATCGAAGTGCACGGCGCGTCAGGGCTGAACTGGGACGCTGAGCGCAACCAGGTGGGCGAGATCGCGCGGCTGAATGCGCTACTGGCCAGCCACCCGGCCTTCGGGCCCGGCACGCACCTGCGCCTCGTGCAGCACGGCGAGGGCGCGGTGATCGCGGTGCGGCGCGAGGCCCCGAACGGCACAGCCCTGCTCGTGCTGGTGAATTTCGACTGCGACCACAGCCAGACGGTACACTGGAACACCGAGGCCTTCGACGCGCCTGTGGCGTGGGACCTGCTGTCCGGCGAAGCGTTCGCGCTCTCCCCCCGCGGCCAGTTGCGCCTGCGCCCCGGCCGCGTCTGCTGCCTCACGCGCGACTCGGACGACATCGAGCGCACGGATCGGACGCGCTTCGCCGCGACACCTCTTTCAGCCGAACGCGAGCCCGCCGCCATCGCTCTCCGCCGCCGCAACCTGATGTCCATGCGCGTCAGGCTTGCACTCGCATCCGGCAACCCCGATACTCGGTTGCCGTTCGAGGGCGACCCCGACACGCTGGGCGCTGCAATGGTTGCCGATCCCGACGCGTTCTGCGTACGTGAGGACGGCGGGCTTCCCGCACGCACGGTTTGGACATGGCCGACCGACACCCGCCGACAGGTGATGGTTCCCGAGGGTCACCTGCTGCTGGTGCGTGCCGAACATCCTTTCGACGCTTCGATGACGGTGGGCGAGCGGACGCTGACGACCGAAACGTCCGTGTTGTTCGACGACGGCCAGTGGGGTGCCTTCCTCGTGGTCGACCCATACGATCCGTCGTTAGGCGGTACCCGCGCCGAACACCGCTCGCTGGTCACCACGATCTACACGCCGCAGGGTATCCGGCGAGACTCCACGCCGCTTCTGGTGCTGCCTCCCGCCGGCGCCGCGCGCATCCTGACGCGCGTCAGCGGCGTGCAGGTGCGAAAGGAAGGCAGTCCGTATGCCGTGCTGTCGAACGGCGCGGGCGCCATGGCGCAGGTGCGTGCGGCCTGGGGCGAGATCCGCAGCCAGTACGACTGCCTGCTGGCCGTCAATCCCGACGCGAAGGTGCCGGTCGAAAAAATGATCTTCTGGACGCGCTGCCGCGCCTGGCTGCGTCACCGCGGCTATTCTCAGGAGATCAACGCCGCCTGCCTCGCGTCGTTCGAGGCCGATCCCGGAGGGAGCTTCGCCGAGTGGTCTTTCAAAGTGCCGTGCGGCATGGGCTGCTGGGTGCCGCTCACGTTCCGGCTCGAGATCGCAGAAGGCGTCAACCGCGTGCGTCTTGTCATCGCGCGCCATCAAAGACCGGGCGGGCTTGACCCGCATGACGCGGTGACCGTGATCGTCCGGCCCGACATCGAATGGCGCAGCTTCCATCAGAAAACCAAAGCCTTCCTCGGCCCTGAACGGGCGTGGCCCGAGGCGACGTGTGCTGCGGATGCCGGTTTCACTTTCACGCCTGCAGGCGGAGAGACCCTCAGCCTTGAGACCGACTGCGGCCGCTACCACCACGAGCCGAACTGGGCCTATATGGTCGCCCACCCCGAAGAGAAAGAGCGCGGCCTCGACAGCGCTGGCGACCTCTTCAGTCCCGGCTGGTTCGAACTGCCGCTGGAGGGCACGCAGAAAGTTGCGCTGACCGCGGCACGGAAGGACTGCTGGGCGAAGGAGGACGGACGCTCGACGCTCGACACTCGACCCTCGGGGGAGCGAAGTGCGGAGGGTTTTCTGGCCTTGCCCGAGGCGCTGTCGCAGGCCTTGTCGCTCTACGTGGTGCGGCGCGACGCGCTGCGCACCGTGATCGCGGGCTATCCATGGTTTTTGGACTGGGGACGCGACACGCTCATCGTTCTGCGCGGGCTGATCGCGGACCGGCGGTTCAGCGAGTCGCTGGCGATTCTCAATGAATTCGGGCGTTTCGAGCATCAAGGCACGCTCCCCAATATGATCCGCGGCAACGACGACGCCAACCGCGACACGTCGGACGCGCCGCTCTGGTTCTGCGTGGCGGCAGGCGACTTGATGGCGGCGGGCGACGACGATACGGTGCTCAACGCGACCTGCGGCAAGCGGACGTTACGCGAAGTGCTGGTTTCGATCGTCACGCACTACCGCGACGGCACTCCCAACGGGATCCATATGGATGTCCAGAGCGGGCTCATCTACAGCCCGCCGCACTTCACATGGATGGACACCAACTATCCAGCCGCGACACCGCGCGAAGGTTATCCTGTGGAGATTCAGGCGCTGTGGATCGCCAGCCTGCGGCTCGTGGCACGCAAAATCGACGCTTCGTGGGGCGCGCTGGCCGACCAGGCGTCAGATTCGCTGGCGCGTTACTTCATCGTCAAGGAAGGCTGGCTCGCCGACTGCCTGCGCGCGGCACCGGGCGTTCCCGCCGAGAAGGCCGAACAAGAGGACGCGCTGCGCCCGAACCAATTGCTGGCCGTCACGCTCGGCGTGCTGACCGACCGCGATCTGGAGGTGTCGATTATCCGAGCCTGCGAATGCCTGCTCGTGCCGGGCGCGATCCGCAGTCTGGCCGACCGTCCGGTGCTGGCGGACATGGGCGTGTGGCGCGACGGCGTGTTGCTGAACGACCCGCACCGGCCGTATCAGGCGCATTATCTGGGCGACGAGGATACGCGGCGCAAGCCCGCCTACCACAACGGCACAGCGTGGACGTGGCAGTTCCCTTTGTATGTTGAGGCATTGGCCAAGGTGTACGGCAAGGCCGCGCGTTCAACCGGTCTCTCGCTGCTCGGGTCGGCGGTAGAGCTCGTGAACACCGGCTGCTTAGGTCACACGCCAGAGATCTGCGACGGCGACGAGCCGCACGTATCGCGCGGCTGCGGCGCGCAGGCGTGGGGCGTATCGGAGCTGCTGCGCGTGTGGAAGAAGGTCAGTAGTCAGTAGGCACGGGTCACTGGTCAGTAGTAGGAGTCAGTGGTCATTGGTCACTGGTCAGTAGTAGGAGTCAGTGGTCATTGGTCACTGGTACACCTGATCGGAAATGGAGCATTCACGTGTGTTGACCAATGACTACTTCCCAATGACCAATGACTAGTGACCAGTGACTATTGACTCATAACCTACCATGAAAGCGCTAATTCAGAGAGTCTCCGAAGCCTCGGTCGAAGTCGACGGACAGATCATCTCGGAGATCGGCCGCGGGCTCCTGATCCTGCTCGGCATCACGCATAGCGACGGTTTGGCAGACGTTGAAAAACTGGCGCGCAAGATCCCGGCCCTGCGGATCTTCGAGGACGAGCAGGGGCTGATGAACAAGTCGGTCGCGGACATCGGCGGGTCGGTGATCGTGGTCTCGCAGTTCACGCTTTATGCCGATACCAAGAAGGGCAACCGGCCGAGCTTCATCGAGGCCTCGCGGCCCGAACACGCCGAACCGCTCTACAACGAACTGGTGCGCCAGCTCCGCCAGACGCTCGGAGAGGGCCGCGTCGGCACCGGCGTCTTCGGAGCAGAGATGAAGGTCCGCCTGCTCAACGACGGCCCGGTGACGGTCGAGTTGCGGACCGATAATTCGCCTTCCGCGCCATCGTGACAAGCGGCCGCCTTTCATGTTATAGTGTTTGCCTTTGACATGAGTAAGAGACCCTCACAATTCGATTTCTGGTTCGCCGTCAACAACACGGAGATCGTGGTGCCGCCCAAGCGCCATATCGAGACCTTCGGCAACACGATCATCAACTACCACATGGTGAGCGAGCTGATGGACTCCATCGGGAAGGTGCGCGTCCGCGAGGGCCGCATGCAGGCGCTGCGGCCGCAGATCATCACGCCCTCATCCTATTCGACGCTGATGCTGGAGGGCTTCGGCGAACAGGCCCAGCAGTACCTTGAATGGCTGAAGGAGCACGAGGACACGGTGCGCATCCTGCGCTACGGCTACACGCTCAAGCAGGAGGCGTTCAGCGAGCAGGTGCTCACCGACACCGCAGAAGCCGTGCTGGAGCGCGTCAAACTGGAAGTGACCACCAAGCAGGACCCGTTCGCCGCCGTGATCAAGGGCGTGGACGACCCGTGGGACGTCTGCCTGGTGCGGCTCTTTTGGACGGTGATCCAGAACTCGGCCCAGGCCAACATCCGCGAGCTGCACGAGCGCCGCATGTTCGAGATGCAGGATGGGATTCCCGTTGGGCTGCGCGAAGAGATCGAGAAAGGCTTCCAAGCCGCCGCGAAGGACCCGGGGTTGGTCAAGTCGCTCGGCAAGCTGCTGCAAGACAACGGGCTTTTCGAGCATTACCAAGACCGTTTTTTTAAATTGGTGCAAGGACGGGGATAACCCCTACGGCTCGCGGGGACGCTCGCCCTCCTAGGCCGGGCAAGTCCTTTGGAGAGCGTCCCCTCGAGCCGTAGAGCGACAACTGATTCTTTTGGAGAACACGAACGATGACAATCACTGAAAAAATCCTAGCCCGCGAGTCGGGCGCGAAGTTGATCTCCCCCGGAGATAACATCTGGGTCAACTGCGGCATCCTGCTGACGCACGACGTCTGCGGGCCGGGGACCATCGGCATCTTCCAGCGCGAGTTCGGCAAGGACGCCAAGGTCTTCGACCCCGAGATGATCGTCATCCTGCCGGACCACTACATCTACACCGAGGACGTGAAGGCCCACCGCAACGTCGACACGCTGCGCGCGTTTGTCAAAGAGCAGCACCTGCCCTACTTCTACGATCCGGGCACGGCGAGCTACTGCGGCGTCTGCCACGTGGCCCTGCCGGAACTCGGGCACGTGCGGCCCGGCGAGACGATCTTCGGCACGGACTCCCACACCTGCACGCACGGCGCGCTCGGCGCGTTCGCGACCGGCATCGGCAACACCGACGCGGGCTTCATCATGGGCACCGGCAAGCTGCTGATCAAGGTGCCGCAGACGATCCGCTTCGTGCTGGACGGCGAGATGCCCCCGTACCTTTCCGCCAAGGACCTGATCCTGCACATCATCGGCGACATCGGCGTGGACGGCGCGACTTACTGCGCCATGGAGTTCACCGGCTCGGCCATCGAGGCCCTGAGCATCGAGGAGCGCTGCACGATCTGCAACATGGCGGTCGAGGCCGGGGCCAAGAACGGCATCATCGCTCCTGACCTGAAGACGCTCGCCTACGTCAAAGCCCGCACGCGGAAGCCGTTCGAGCCGCTGTACAGCGACCCGGACGCCAAGGTGGCGAGCGAGTACCGCTACGACGTCTCCAAGCTCGAGCCAGTCGTGGCCAAGCCTCACCTGCCGGACAACAAGGCGCTGGCGCGCACGTGCCGCGATGTGAAGATCGACCACGTCTACATCGGCTCCTGCACCGGCGGCAAGCTGGAGGACTTCGTCATGGCGGCGAAGATCATGAAGGGCCGCAAAGTGGCCGTGCGCACGCTGCTGGTGCCTGCCACGCGGCAGGTCGAGCAGGGCCTCGTCGACACGAAGATCGACGGCCAGAGCCTGCGCGCGATCTTCGAGGCGGCGGGCGTCGAGCCCATCGCCCCGCCTTCCTGCGCGGCCTGTTTGGGCGGGCCGATCGACACTTTCGGACGCACGCACGGGAATGAAGTGGTGGTCAGCACGACCAACCGCAACTTCATCGGACGCATGGGTTCAAAGGATTCGCAGATCTACCTCGCCTCGCCCTACACGGCAGCGGCGTCAGCCCTCACCGGCCATATCACCGATCCCCGCGATGTGTGACGTTGGGGCGGGTCTCCGTGCCCGCCCTCCCTTTTTTCGGAGAACCGTTATGCCAAAAGACACCCTGATCCGCGGCCCGGTCTACGTGCTCGAAGACAACATCGACACCGACCTGCTTATCCCGGCCTGTTACCTGAACCTGGTTCCGACGATTCCGGAAGAGTACCGTAAGCTCGGCTCGTACGCGCTGGCCGGGCTTCCCGAGACCTTCCCGAAATACGCGTCGAACCCCGACGGCACCACGCCCTACCCGATCGTCATTGGCGGGCGCAACTTCGGCTGCGGCTCGTCGCGCGAACACGCGCCGATCGCCTTGGGCGCGGCCGGCGCCAAGGCAGTCGTGGCGGAGAGCTACGCGCGCATCTTCTTCCGCAATTCGGTGGCCACCGGCGAGATTTTCCCGCTCGAATCGGAAAAGCGCCTGTGCGGCGCGTTCAAGACCGGCGACCTGGCCGAAGTGAACATTGCGAAAAATACGATCACCCGCCTGTCGGACGGCGCCGTCTTCGCACTTAAACCGGTCGGCGCGGTCGCGCCGGTCATCGCCGCAGGCGGCATGTTCGCCTACGCCCGCGAAATAGGGATGATTAAGAAATGAGCACACGGAGTTCGCGCGTCATCGCCATCGCCAACCAGAAAGGCGGAGTCGGCAAAACGACCACGGTGGTCAATCTGGCTGCCGCTTTGTCGGAGCTGAAGAAGACGGTGCTGGTCATCGACCTCGACCCGCAGGCGAACGCCACCAGCGGCCTCGGCCTGCAGCGCCAGCCCGGCGTCAGCCTGTATCCCGTGCTCACCGGTGCCGCCGACGTGGCTGACATCATCCAGGCCACGCCGTACGAGGGCATCAACATCATCCCCTCAGAACTCGACCTTGCGGGCGCGGAAATCGAGATCGCCCGGACGGAGAACCACCTCGCGGTGGTGCGCAACGTGCTTGACCGCGTGCTCACCGCAGGCGTGTTCGACTACGTGCTCATGGACTGCCCGCCCTCGCTCGGCATCCTCATGACCTCCTCGCTCGCGGCGGCCGACGCCGTCGTGGTGCCCATGCAGTGCGAGTACTACGCCATGGAGGGGCTGAGCGTGATTACCTCGCTGATCAACCAGTTGCACGACAACGGCGTCAACCCCGGCTTGCAACTAGAGGGCATCCTCATGACCATGTTCGACGGGCGCACGCGCCTCGCTGCTGACGTGGTGACGGAGGTCCGCTCCCACTTCGGCGACAAGGTGTACGAAACCGTGATTCCGCGCAACGTGCGCATCAGCGAGGCACCGAGCTTCGGCAAGCCGGTCGTTTTCTACGATCCGTCCAGCAAGGGCGCGGAGGCTTACCGCGCCTTCGCCGCCGAGTTCGCGCGCCGCACGCCTGCCGCTGTGCATGTGTAACGGTGTGACCAACCATTGACAATGTAGGCAGAATTCGCCAATACTGGATGCATGAAAAGCATACGGTATACCTTGCGGGACGTGCCAGAAGCCGTCGATCATGAACTGAGGTCGCGTGCGATACGCGAGCGACAGAGTCTCAACTCCGTTGCGCTAAACATTCTGGCCGTTGGGTTGGGCATGAGCGGAGAACCGCCGTGCAGCCATGATCTCGACCCTGTTGCCGGGTCATGGATCGAAGATCCGGCGTTTGACGCCGCCCTGAAGAGCATGGACAAGGTGGACAAGGCCCTGTGGAAATGAGAATCCTCCTCAGCGAACAGACCACGCACGCCTATGCGGGGTTGTTCGCACAACTGCGGATGCAAGGGACTCCGATCCCCACAAACGATCTCTGGATCGCCGCCCTGTGCGTCCAGCATGACCTGCCACTCTGTTCACGCGACGCGCATTTCGACCACCTGCCGCAACTCGCCCGTTGCTAAGGCAGACGTTCGAGTAGCTTCTACAGTACAGTTACCTTCAGCCCCTGCTGATCCACGCCGAAGTCGAAGAACCGAGCGTGGGCGTTGGGCGGGTTCGCCTCGAACGTGCGCCGGATGCGCGCGGCCGCCGCCGCACTCTTTGCAAGCATGAAAATAAAGCCGCCGCCGCCTGCGCCGGGCAGCAGCGCCGCCTGCGTCTCCTGCGCGACCGACTTCAGCAATTTTTCGATCGGCGCATTGGTCGATCCCGGATCGATCTGCTTCTTGAGTTCCCAATACCGCGCGATGCCCCGCGCGAACCCGTCGATATCCTGCGCGTCGAGCGCCTCTTTGGTCTCGACCGCCGACACCTTCAGATCGCGCACGGTCTGCAGCACGAGCGGGTCGCGCGCCAGATAGCCGTTCACGACGTTCTGGAGGATGTTGCGCGCCATGCGCTTCTGCCCTGTGAAATAGAGCAGGCAGCGCCGCTTCAGCTCGCTCGCCTCGGACATGTCGAAAACCGTCCAGCGCAACGCCACCGTCTGGTCGGTTCCCGGCTGGGTGCGGATCAGCTTCACGCCCGGCATGATGCCGCCCACCTGATCCTGCCACCCGCCGCCCGTGCACATGCGCTGCTCCAGAATCGACGTCATGCGGATCAGCCGGTCCGTGTTGAACGGCACGCCGAACACGCGGTCGAGACAGGCGATCACCGCCGCGCCGAGAATCGAACTCGTGCCCATGCCCGAGCCTTTGGGCAGCGAAGAGAAAATGGTCAGATCAAGCCCGCCGCCCAATACTTCCAGCCACTTGCCGAGCAGCTCATCCTTGCGCGACGGACCGACGCCCGCGAGGATCAGCGCCGCCTTAGCCAGCGCCGCCCAGTCGTGCGGATCGCGGTGGTCGAGCAGCTCCGCCGTGGTGCGGATTTCTTTGCGCTCGCCCAGATCGATGCTGGAGAGGCGGATGCACCCCGACGTGTTGAGCTTGGCAATCACTTGGATGGGATAGAGCCCGTTGAGCGTCACCGCCGCGTTCAGCACCGTGCCGCCCTGTTCGGTGCAGATCGGCGGCGTGTCCGACCAGCCGCCCGCGAAGTCGATGCGCACGGGCGTGGTCACCCAGACCACCTGATCGTGCAGGATCGCCGCCGGGCGCGGCTTATCCGCCGGTTCGAAGCTCACGGCCACCGCTTCAGACACGGCCGCGAACGCTGCCGCCTGGGGATCAGACGTCAGAGACCGGAGGTCGGAGATCGGCAACTCAGCAATCTTTGTCCCCCGTTCCGACTTCCGACTTCCGCCCTCCGGCTTCTGCTTTCCATTCTGGATCATGGCCGCGAGGCGCAGAACGCGCGCGCGCAACAGCGGCTTGTCGAAAGCCACCCCTTCGAGCAGAAGCGCAAGCTGCCTCAGAACAAGCGCGGCCTCGTCCGGCGTTTGGATCTCGCCGCAGACGGTCGCAGCGGGCAACGCGTCGTCGGCCAGCAGCCGCTCCGTGACGCGCATCAGATTCACCTGCCGCCGGATCTCCTGTCGCACCGCCAGCAGCCGGTCGTGGTTCACGCGCGGCAGCAGCTCGGCGATGCTGGCCCGGCGTTCCCGCACGCCGTCGGTCCACCCGTCGCCGCGCCCCACAACGACCGCCTCGGCCAACACGTCGTCCAGCGCGCCGACGCGCCACAGCCGCGCGCGCCACAGGCCGTCCTTCTGGTCGCCCTGCCAAAGCTTCTCCTCGGCCACACCGTTGCGAGCCATCCAGGACTCGATCGGTTGGTTCAGGAAAAGGCACGGCTTGCCGCCGCCGAACGGCGTCTTGAAATCGTCGTCGATCCCATATGCGATGACCGCCCATTCTGCTTTGCCGATCGGCAGACATACCAGCCCGATTCCTTTAGCCAACCATATGGCCACTTTGGCTTCGGGCGGCAGGCCCGTCAGAATGTTATCGCCCTCCAACTCCAGTTTCGGGCACTCGGCGGCATGCACCGCCTCGATGAGCGCGGTGCCGGTCTTGAGCGCACAGGCGATGCGTGCGTTGAATACGAACGCGCGGCCAGTCTCGCCGCCGCTTGTCACGCACGCGCCGCTGCCGTTGGCGAAGCGGTACTCCTGCGCCGTGCGCGAGAGTCCGGAGAAACCGGAGAGCAGCTCGCGGCTGCTGCCGATGTGGAAGAACTCGCAGTACGGCACGATGTTCACCTGGAACGGAACCGAGCGCATCGCGCGGTAGAAAGCGCTCATCCGGCGGCCGTGCGCAGCGTCGCGCCCGCGCCCGCCCACGAAACGTTCGAGGAAACGCGCCTCGTCGAAGCGCGGCGTCACCGCCATGGTCAGCTCCTCATAGAGGTCCAACGCAGGGCAGGAGCCGTCGATGATTTCCGCCAGCAGGCCTTTTTTTGTTATCCCTTTATTCGTTGAGCGTTGGGCGTTCCTCCCCTTCCATCCCGCCACCTCCAGCAACTTCGCGCAGGTCGCAGGATCGAAGCTCACCAGTCCAGTATCCACCGCCACGTGGCCAAAGGGGTCAACCGCGCCGCATGCTCGCGCCTCGGTCTCCGAGGGCTTCTGAAGAAAATCGATCACCGGCACGCACTCCGTCCCCAGCGGGTTTGAGCGGAAATTCTCAGGCACATACACGCCGTGGCGCGACCCCCGCTCGACCGGCCCGAAGTACGCCACGCCTGTGACACCCGGCCGCGAGAGATCGACCGACGCATGGTCGAAGGTCAGCAGCACGTCGCCGGATGTGACCAGCACATGCCCCGCCGCAGGCACGGGCAGCTCCTGCACCGTGCGCAGAATGAGATCGAAGAGCGCCAGCGGTACACCGTTCGCCGCGACCGTCGGCACGGGCGTGAAGACTTTGCCCTGCGCCGCGTAAGCCGGCGTGCGGCGGCTGTCGCCGCCCGAGTGGCAAATCAGGATGCGCTTGCCTTCGAACAGAGATTGAAAGTCGGAGGTCGGAGGTCGGAGGTCGGACTTTTCTCTCCGGCTTCTGGCCTCTGATCTCCGGCCTCCGTTCTCATCCGCCAACACGGCCAGCACGTTCAGCGTCGCGCCGAGGGACCCCACTCGCCGCCCGCCGGGATCCGTGATCACGAGCACGCGCGTGGCCGGGTCGAGCAAGCCGTTCGCCTGCCGCCACGCCAACTGTGCCCGGTAGCCGTCCGCCTGCGCTTCGTTCGCCGCCGTCAGAACAAGAATATCAAAAGGTGTCATGCGCAAACGGTATCACGTCCCCGCAAAACCCGTCAATACGCGAGCCTGCGCTTTTGTGTTTTGCCATAGACAGGTCTGCATATAGTCCGGTAAACTGACAGCATCATTCGGAGGTCACTTTTATGAACGACGAATCAAATCCCGTCCCGCCGCCGCTCCAGCCGCGCCGCCCGGCCACGCCGCCCCAGCGCTCGCCCCTGCCGCCCATGCCATCCCTGCCCGCCATTGCCTTGCTGCCTTTCCTGCTTGTGGCCGCTTTCATTCTAGGCACGCTGTGGTGGTGGTTCTGCTGGCGCATCGAGCCCGACAGCGGCGAGATAGCCGTGCTCGTCAAAAAGACCGGCAAGAACCTGCCGGTCGAGCGCATCCTCGCCGATTCGCCCGAGTACAAGGGCATCCAGCCCGACGTGCTGCCCGAAGGCCGCTTCTTCCGCAACCCCTATACCTGGAGCTGGACGATCATCAAGGCCACAGATATCCCGGCCGGCAAGTTCGGCGTGCTGGTTCGGAAATACGGCAAGGACCTGCCCGGCGGCCAGATCATCGCGCCAGACGAAAACTACAAAGGCATCGTGCGCGACGTGCTCGGCACAGGCAAGCACCGCATCAACCCCTACGCCTACGAAGTGAAGCTCTTCGACGACATCAAAATC
The DNA here is from genome assembly GCA_964434815.1 of uncultured Lentisphaeraceae bacterium. Lineage (GTDB taxonomy): Bacteria > Verrucomicrobiota > Kiritimatiellia > RFP12 > UBA1067 > CAYSXF01. The sequence goes on along the minus strand of CAYSXF010000018.1, from coordinate 648 downwards.
GCTCCCGGCCATGTGGGCGTTGTCACCTTATTATGTGGCACCGACATCCTCACCGGCAGCGCCGCAGCGCCTTCTGCGGATAAGGGCTTTCTCGCCGCACCCGGTTTCAAGGGTGTTCAGAGCGAGGTGCTCAAAGAGGGCACACACCGCCTCAACCCCTTCCTGTACGCCGTTTCGATCGTCACTATCCAAAGCCAGCGCTTCGAGTTCAACGGCGATGACGCCATCATGTTCCTGACCCTCGACGGCTTCCCAGTCACGGTCGAAGGCACGCTGGAGTTCAACCTCAGCCGCGAGAAGGTCGCGCAGCCCACCCATGAGGTGGGCGACATGGACGATATTATGCAGAAGCTGATATTGCCCAGCGCACGCGGCTTCTTCCGCATCGAAGGCAGCAAGAAATGCGCCACCGAGTTAATTGTGGGCGAGTCCCGCCAAGCCTTCCAAGATAGCCTCGAAACCTATTTGAAGGCCATCTGCCAGCCTTGGGGTATCTCGCTCAATTCGGTGCTGATTCGCGATATCCTCGCGCCCCAAGAGATCGCCAGCATTATCCGCGACCGCGAGCTTGCAGCCCAAGATTCGAAGAAGTTCGAGCAGATCGGAAGAGCACAAGTCTGAACTCCAGTCACCTGAAGCTATCTCGTA